>NZ_JBWKCM010000033.1:0-56385 GCF_056436485.1 Streptomyces sp. NPDC043746
TGCCCTTGGCGGCTGCCTTGCTCTTCCGCCCGTGACGAGTAGGGTGACCTCCGCCGTGCGCCCCCCCCCCCCCCCCCTCTCCCCTCCTCCCCCCCCACCCCCCCCCCCCCCCCCACACCCCCCCCCCCCCCCCCCCCCCCCCCCCCCCCCGGGCCCGCGCGCAGACCGCGCAGGGGCAGGAGGGGCGGGGCAGCCCCTCGGGGGCTCCGGTGCCGAGCAGAGTCAGTTCCACACCTTGATCCTCCCGTGTTCCCCCGCCAGCTGCGCGCCCGGCTAGGCTGCGGGCAGCAACTGACCCAGGATCGGGCAGCAACGGGACCCAGGAGGCGGACATGGCGTGGACGTGGCGGTTCGAGAAGTCCGACGGTACGGAGACGGAGCCGGCGCTGCAGCCGGAGGAGTTCACCACCCAGGGCGACGCGGAGTCCTGGATCGGGGAGTACTGGAAGGAACTGCTGGAGGGCGGTGCCGCCCAGGTGACGCTCTTCGAGGACTCGACGAAGATCTACGGCCCGATGAGTCTCCAGGCCGACGGCGCCTGAGGCTCGCTCGGCGGAAGGGGCGGTACGGGAGGTTCCGTACCGCCCCTTCGCCCACTCGTCGTCCTCAGATCTCCCCGAGCGTGACTTCTGCCGTCCTGCTGTCGCCGCCCCGGGTGTACGTCACCGTCACCTTGTCGCCCGGCTTGTCACCCGCCAGCGCCTCGGAGAGCGAGGTGACCGTGGTGACCTCCGAGTCCCCGACCTTCGTGATGATGTCCCCGGCCCGCAGCCCTGCCTCGTCCGCGGCCCCGCCCCGGTCCACGCTGACCAGCGCGACCCCGGCGGGCCGGTAGGAGTCGTCGACGACCGTACGGCCGGTGATGTTCAGCGCGGCCCGGCCCGAGTCGGTGACCCGGCCGTCCTTGATGATCTGGTCCGCGACCGTCCGTACCATCGAGACGGGGATCGCGAACCCGATGCCGGGTGCCGCGCTGTCGCCCAGCTGCGGGTCGGTCGCCGCGAGGGTGGGAATGCCGATCACCTCGCTCCGCAGGTTGACCAGCGCCCCGCCGCTGTTGCCCGGGTTGATCGCAGCCGAGGTCTGCACCATGTTGGCGATGGTCGCGCCCGTGCCGCCACCCGACCGGCTCTCGCTCACCGTCCGGCCGAGCGCCGAGACGATGCCCTGGGTGACGCTGCTGGAGAGTCCGAGCGGCGAACCCATCGCCATCACGATCTGCCCGACCTCGACCTTCTCCGCGTCGCCGAACTTCGCCGGCTTCAGCGCGTCGGGCACCTCGTCGAGCTTGATGACCGCGAGGTCCTGCTCCGGATAGGAGGAGACCAGGGAGGCGTCCAGCACCGCCTCCCCGGTGGCGACGGTGACCTTGAACGACTTCTCGTCGCCGATCACATGCGCGTTGGTGACGATATGGCCCTTGTCGTCGTAGACGATCCCGGAACCGAGGCCGTCCGACGCGTCGATCTGCACCACCGAGGGCAGCACGTCGTTGATGACGGCCTGGTAGGCGCTCTCCAGGTCGGCGATGTCCCGGGTCACGGAGCCCTGGGCCGTGCCGGAGGGGGTGGCCTCCGGAGCGGCGGGGGCGGCGGCCGGACCCGCGCCGGAGCACCCGGCGGCCAGGGCGAGGGCGCAGGCACCCGCGGAGAGGGGCAGCAGCAGACGCCGTACGCGGCCGGGGGAGCGGCGAGCCGAGAGGGACGCGTCGTCCAGAACCGGAATCTCCATAACCGGAGTCTGCTGCCCCCACCCTTTCGAGGGCCTGCGCTGATGGGCCGAACGAGGGCCGCCCGAACGCCACCCCCGTACGACCGGAGAGCCACCCCGTACGGCCGGAGAGCCACCCCGTACGGCCGGAGAGCCACCCCGTACGGCCGGAGACGCCCCCGTGTCCCCTGCCGGCCTCCTAGCCGCGCACCCCGCACAGGTGCAGCAGTGCCGCCACGCTCCGGTACGGGTCGGTCCGCGCCGCCCGGTCCTCCAGGGCCAGCACCCGCTCCAGCTCCCCGGACGGCAACTCGGTGCCGTCGGCCACGTGGTCCGTGAACACCCGCACCCCGTACCAGGCGTGCAGCGGGGCGGCGATCCCGGCCAGGGTGGCCCGCAGCGCGTCGAGCCGGTCGGCCCGCACGGTGGTGCCGAGGCGATCGGTGTACGTGGCGGAGTCGAAGGCCGCCAGGGCCGCGCCGAAGTCACCGGCGAGCGCGGGACGCATCGCGAGCGCGTCCGCGTTCCGTACGAGCAGGGAGAGCAGGCCGCCCGGGGCCAGCATCCGGGCCAGCCCGGCCAGCATCGCGTCGGGCTCCTCGACGTACATCAGCACGCCATGGCAGAGCACCACGTCGAAGCTGCCCGGCAGGAAGTGCACACCGGTCTCCCGGCCGTCCCCCTCGATCAGCCGGACCCGCTCCCGGATGCCTTCGGGCTCGGTCGACAGGGCCTCACGGGCCGCGTCGAGCAGGGCGGTGTCCGACTCCAGACCGGTCACCGAGTGGCCGGCCCGCGCGAGCCGCAGCGCCTGGAAGCCCCGGCCCATGCCGACGTCCAGGACCCGCAGCCGCTGTCCGACCGGGAAGCGCCCGGCTATCTGCTCGTCCAGCTGCCGGGCGACCAGCTCCTGGCGGACGGTGTCCCGCACGGATCCGGGGCTCGCCGGACAGAGCCCGGTGGCGCCGGAGACCGTGCTCAGGGCCGCTCTCCGCGCTTGACCTGCGGCTTCGGGAGCCGCAGCCGACGCATCTGGAGCGTGCGCATCAGACCGTAGGCGACGGCACCGCGCTTGGGCGTGTCCGGGAAGCGCTCCCGCAGCTGCTTCTTCAGCCGGATCGACAGACCGATCGAGTCGACCACGATCAGGATGATCACACCCATCCAGAGCAGCAGCGAGATGCTCTGGATGTTCTGCACCTGGATCACGCTGAGGATCAGGATGATCACGGCGAGCGGCAGGAACCACTCGGCGACGCAGAAACGCGAGTCCACGTAGTCACGGACGAAGCGCCGCACCGGGCCCTTGTCGCGGACCGGGAGATAGCGCTCGTCGCCCGAGGCCAGTGCCTCGCGCTGGCGGGCCAGGTCGGCTCGGCGCGCTTCGCGCTGGCGCTTCACGGCCGCCTTGCGGTCGGTCGGCGCGCTGGACGCGGCGCGTCGGCGCTGCGTCTGGGCCTCGCTGCGCTTGGGGGTGGGGCGACCCTTGGGAGCCTGCGGGTCGCGGGGCTGCTTGGAGAGGTCCGCCGTCACCTGATCGGTGGGGGCCTTCTCTGTCTTGGCACGGCTACGGAACACAAAACCCAAGGGTACGGGGTCGGCCCCCGGACTCGTGGACCCGGGCGGGAACGATACGGCAACGGACGGCGTCCCTGTAGGCACCTGATGCGCCCCTGTGGGCGCCTGCCGGGGGCGGAACGGGCCTTGACCACCGGTTTCCCCGACCGCCACCTACACCCTGGGCGGGAGCTCCGCCGGGTGCACTCGTCCTTGGGGAGGAGCACATCCGCACGCGAACAGTGCGGTAATAGAGGCAGGGCCCGTACTGTGGGTTCTATCGGGAGTGCTGGAGCTCAGTCCGTCAGAAGGGGGCGCGCGAAGCCCATGAGCGGTGTCATGAAGCGTATGGGGATGCTTTTCCGCGCGAAGGCAAACAAGGCCCTTGACCGGGCCGAGGATCCGCGCGAGACCCTGGATTACTCGTACCAGAAGCAGCTGGAGCTGCTTCAGAAGGTGCGTCGCGGCGTCGCCGACGTGGCGACGTCCCGCAAGCGCCTGGAGCTGCAGCTCAACCAGCTGCAGGGCCAGTCGTCCAAGCTGGAGGACCAGGGCCGCAAGGCGCTGGCCCTGGGCCGCGAGGACCTGGCGCGTGAGGCGCTGTCCCGGCGCGCCGCCCTCCAGCAGCAGGTCACCGACCTGGAGACGCAGCACACGACGCTGCAGGGCGAGGAGGAGAAGCTCACCCTCGCGGCCCAGCGGCTCCAGGCCAAGGTCGACGCCTTCCGCACCAAGAAGGAGACCATCAAGGCGACCTACACGGCGGCCCAGGCGCAGACCCGGATCGGTGAGGCCTTCTCCGGCATCTCCGAGGAGATGGGCGACGTCGGCCTCGCGATCCAGCGGGCCGAGGACAAGACGCAGCAGCTCCAGGCGCGGGCCGGTGCCATCGACGAGCTGCTCGCCTCGGGCGCCCTGGACGACCCGACCGGCACGGCGAAGGACGACATCGCCGCCGAGCTGGACCGGATCTCCGGCGGCTCGGACGTGGAGCTGGAGCTCCAGCGCATGAAGGCCGAGCTGGCCGGCGGCTCCTCGTCCTCGCAGCAGGCCATCGAGGGTGGTGCCCAGGGCACGCAGCAGTCGCAGCAGTCCCCGCACAAGTTCGACAAGCAGTAGTGAGGGCGGCGTCATGATCGTACGGATCATGGGGGAGGGCCAGGTCAAGCTGGCCGACAGTCACTTCGCCGAGCTGAACGAGCTGGACGATCTCCTGCTCAAGGAGATGGACAGCGGCGACGGTCCCGGCTTCCGCACCACGCTCAACGCGCTGCTCGACAAGGTGCGTGAGCTGGGCACTCCGCTGCCCGACGACTCCCTGGAGCCGTCGGAGCTGATCCTGCCCGCACCCGACGCGACCCTCGAAGAGGTGCGCGCGATGCTCAGCGACGACGGACTCATCCCGAACTGAATGCCGGAGGGGCCCCTCCACCAGCACTCGTACAGCACGTGTACGCCCGCCCGTGCCCCGCGCCCGGTCCGGTCCGCCGACCACCGACGCGGGGCACCGCGCTGTCCGGGCGCACCGGCCGTGGTCGCACGGTTCCGCAGGCGTACCGCCGTACCGGCACCCGGCGGAGACGGTTCCGTACGCGACACGCCGTACCGTTGCTGCACGTGACCACCCTCCCCTCCGGGTTCGCACGGGCCCGCCGCTGGCTTCGGGACCATCCGCTCGCGTTCGACGCGGCCCTGGCGTTCTGCGTCCTGACGGCCATGATCTGCGGTTCGTTCGCGGACCCGGGCAAGGGCCACGGGCCGTCGTTCGGGACCCGGACGCCCGAGGTCTTCAGCGTGCTGCTGATGGTGCTCGCCGCCTCGGCCCTCGTGCTGCGGCGGCGACGGCCCATGCCGGTGCTCGCGGTGACCGGGGGCCTCGCGGCCACCGAGTACATCTTCGTGGACCCGCCCGCCCCGGTGGTGATGAGCGCCGTCATCGCGCTCTACACCGTCGCCTCGCGCACCGACCGCCCCACCACCTGGCGGGTCGGCCTGCTGACCATGGGCGTCCTGACGGTGGCCGCGATGGCCTTCGGCTCGACGCCCTGGTACAGCCAGGAGAACCTGGGTGTCTTCGCCTGGACCGGGATGGCGTCGGCCGCCGGGGACGCCGTACGCAGCCGCCGCGCCTTCGTCGACGCGATCCGGGAGCGGGCGGAGCGGGCCGAGCGTACGAGGGAGGAGGAGGCCCGGCGCCGGGTCGCGGAGGAGCGGCTGCGGATCGCCCGGGACCTCCACGACGTGGTCGCCCACCACATCGCCCTGGTCAACGTGCAGGCCGGGGTCGCCGCCCACGTCATGGACAGGCGCCCCGACCAGGCCAAGGAGGCGCTCGCCCACGTCCGCGAGGCCAGCCGCTCCGCGCTCAACGAACTCCGGGTCACCGTCGGGCTGCTCCGCCAGTCCGGCGACCCCGAGGCCCCCACCGAACCGGCCCCCGGCCTCGCCGTCCTGGACGAGCTGGTGGCCACCTTCCGCAACGCCGGGCTCCCCGTCGAGGTGGTGGGAGCCGACCGGGCCCCCCGCCTCCCGGCCGCCGTCGACCTGGCCGCGTACCGGGTCATCCAGGAGGCCCTGACCAACGTACGCAAGCACGCGGGCGCCGGGGCCAGGGCCGAGGTCAGCGTCGTACAGGTCGGAACCACCGCAGAGATCACGGTCCTGGACGACGGGCGGGGGAGTGCGGCCGACCGACCGGACCCGGAGAGCGAGGCCGCCCCCGGCGGCGGTGGCCACGGCCTGCTCGGCATGCGCGAACGCGTCACCGCCCTCGGCGGGGCCCTCACGGCGGGACCTCGGTACGGGGGAGGGTTCCGGGTCCATGCGATCCTGCCCGTCGAGGCCCGCACCGGTGCGGGGGCCCGCACCAGCGAACCGGAACCGCCCGGCCCGGCGGCCACGACGGGGGAGCGCCGATGACGCAGTCCGTACCACAGCCCGTACGGGCACCTGAAGCACTCGGGGCACCGGAAACACTGGGGGCGCCCGGGGCACCCGAGGCGCCCATCAGAGTGCTGCTGGCCGACGACCAGGCCCTGCTGCGCAGCGCGTTCCGGGTGCTGGTGGACTCCGAGCCCGGCATGGAGGTCGTGGGCGAGGCGGCCGACGGGGCCGACGCCGTGGAGCTGGCCCGGACGACCGCCCCCGACGTCGTGCTGATGGACATCCGGATGCCGGGCACGGACGGGCTCGCCGCCACGCGCATGATCAGCGCCGACCCGGCGCTCGCGGCGGTCCGGGTGGTCATGCTCACCACCTTCGAGGTCGACGAGTACGTGGTGCAGGCCCTGCGCGCCGGAGCCTCCGGCTTCCTCGGCAAGGGCGCCGAGCCCGACGAACTGCTCAACGCGATCCGGGTCGCGGCGGCGGGAGAGGCGCTGCTCTCCCCGGCGGCGACCAAGGGGCTCATCGCCACCTTCCTGGCCCAGGGCGGGAGTTCACCGGCGGGGGACGGGCCGGAGAGCACGCAGTACGCGGAGCGGCTGGCCGCGCTCACCGTGCGCGAGCGGGAGGTGCTGGTCCTGGTGGCGGGCGGCCTCTCCAACGACCGGATCGCGGAGCGGCTGTCGGTCAGTCCGCTCACGGTCAAGACGCATGTGAACCGGGCGATGGCGAAGGTGGCGGCCCGAGACCGGGCACAACTGGTCGTCATCGCCTACGAATCGGGTCTGGTACGCCCCCGGGTGGAGTGAGGGGGCCGGGGCGGTGCGGAACCGAGGACGCGGCCGAGGCCCGGGCGTCGCGAAGAAGAAGGCCGCCAGGCGCGCGGCCACGGCAGGCACCCCGGACCAGCCCCAGCCGAAGGAGCCCAGGGAGGCCGAGCCCGCGACGGCCTGACGACAGGGCGGAGGGGCCCGTCCCGCGCACGGGCGTGGGACGGGCCCCTCCGGGTTCCCCGTCTACTTGATCGAGGAGACGAACGCGTTCCAGGCGGGGGCCTGGATGGTGAGTGCGGGCCCGGTGGGGTTCTTGCTGTCGCGTACGGGGACGAGTCCGGGGAAGTCGTCACTGACCTGGACGCATTCGCCGCCGTTGGAGTTGCTGTAGCTGCTGCTCCGCCACTGGGCGGTGCTCAGCTCGGGGGAGTGGTTCATGATCGGTAGCCCTTCATCGCGGTACGAATCCGTTCCGCCGACTCGTCCAGCGTCAGGGAGTTGGCCCGCAGCACCTCGTACTGCCGCCGCCACCTCTTCACCGCAGCCGGATCCTCGTAGAGATGACCAGCTTCGATGCCCTCCTCGTATGCCACGGAAGCGCCATCCGGCAGGGTCAGCAGAGTCAGCGCGCCACCCAGCAGCGAGTGAGATCCCGCACCGAACGGCATGACCTGAACCTTACTGCTCGGCGTGTCCACCTGCTCCAGCAGCGAAGCCAGTTGCTCGCGCATGCAGTCCCGGCTCCCCATGGGCCGTAGCAGCACGCTCTCGTCGATGATGGCCCACCGGAACGGCGGCTGTTCCGACCGGAGCCGCGCCTGGCGTGACATCCGCGCGGTGACACGTTCCTCGACCACCTCGGGGCTGAGATCCTCCTGGCAGCGGAGGAAGGCTCGCGCGTACTCCTCCGTCTGCAACAACCCCGGCAGCGCCTGCGCGCCGTACTGCTCTATCACCTCCGCCCGGAACTCGAAACCCATGTAGCGCTTGTACTGGTCCGGATGGATCTCGTGCCGGGCCAACTCGTACAGCCCGTGGAAGTGCTTGCCGGTCCCGAAGGCGAGGTCCAGCCGGTCCGGGATGTCCGGCGGCGGCATCAGCTCGGCCGTCTCGATGCGGCCCAGCGTGCTCTTGCTGGAGTTCACGATGCCCGCGAGCTGGACGAGGGACAGGCCCGCGCCCTCGCGGTGGCGGCGCTGCTCCGAACCGAAGTAGTGACGGGCGGAGCGGTAGGGGGTGAGGGGCTGGGGTTTGAACGTCACGTGCGTGCCTTTCGTGCGTCCCGTTCCCAAGGCCGGGACGGCGGCGCCCTGTTGGGGAGGGGTTCCCCAGGGCGACGATTGCGGCACACACCGTAACCGTCCTCGTGTGCGGCGCACCAGAGGGCCTTCTCCGGAGGTAGGGACCGAGATGATGTTCGACGGCAAGGGCCGTGCCATGCGACTGCTCCCGTGGACCAACGAGTTCGGGGCGCCGTGCTGGCTCAGCACGACGAACCCGGACGGCCGCATCTCCCGGATGGCCGACCAGCTGGAGGCCTCCATGATCGCCTCGGCCGAGGAAGTGCTGGCCGAGGCGCGGGAGTTGCTGGCGGACGCTGTGGTGGGGGAGCAGGAGCTGCGGTTCGCCGGTGCCCGGCTCGCCGAGTCGCTGGGGGACACCCTGCGGATCGCGGAGAGCCGGGGCGGGCGGCTGGAGAGTGAGGGCTGAGGCACAGGGCCACCCGTCGGCCTCAGCCCTCGTCGCCGCCCAGGGCCTCGATGATCCGGTTCAGCGCCTCCCCCCTCCGTTCGGGGTGGCGGGAGGTGACGGCCAGGGCCTCGTTCAGGAGGCGGGTGCGGGTCCGCTCGTCGGCCTTGTGCCGGAGGGCGGCCAGGTCGTCCGGGTCGAATCCGCGCGTCTCGCCCGAGAGGACCAGGGCCATCTGGGCGTGGGTGAGCGAGGAGAGGCGGTCGCCGAAGACCTGGCCCTCGATGCCTCCGGCGTGCATCAGGGAGGGGCCGTCCCCGGCCTCCAACGAGCGGTCCACATATGCCTGGAGGGCCTCGCGGTCCTCCACCAGGCGGTACGCGGCGTCCAGGCCCTCCGCGCGGCCGATGTCGAGCATGGCGACGTGGGCCAGGGGGGTGTCCTGGGGCGGCTCCACGGTCAGCAGGCGCGGGTGCTCCTCCAGGTAGGCACGCGATTCCGCCCAGTCCGCGCACTCCAGCCACTCCGCCAGCTGCTCCGCCAGGATCAGCGGGTCGTAGGCGGCGGTCACCCCGTGGACCAGCACCGCGTCCCGGAGCGTCGCGTGCCGCTGGGCGCCGTGCGGGTCCAGGATCGCCAGCTCGTCCAGGGCCGTCGCCGCCTCCTCGCCGCCCAGCACCTGGGCGTTGCCGGACCAGAAGTCGCGCGAGCGGGGCCAGTTGGGCGCGAACATCCAGGCACTGACCAGGTCCAGGGTCTCCGGCCGCACGGCGAGCCAGTCCGGCACGGGCGTGAACGTCTCCTCCTCCCACACCGTGTGCACCGCCGCCAGGTCCCCGTACGAGCGCAGCGCCTGCCGGGCCCGTACGGTCACGGCGTCCGGGCTCCCGGCCTGCTGCCCGTCCTCGTCGAGCCACTGCACCAGCTCCGCCAGCCCGGCCTCCGGCCAGGGGGCGGGGCAGCGCAGCAGGAAGGCGTTCCGCTCCACGACCAGGCGGCGGGCGACCGCCGGATCGGCCTCGGTGAACTCCTTGACGAGCCTGTCGAACTCCTCGACCGCCGCTGCGTGCCTGCCGGTACGTCCGAGCGCCCCGGTCAGGTCGTCCAGAGCCGCGACCAGGGGCGTGGCCGAGGCGGGAGAGGGGCCCGGCCGGTCCGCCGCCAGCCGGCGGTTGAGCGTCACCGACTCCCCGAACGCCTCCACCGCCCCCTCCGCGTCCCCCTCCAGCTCCACATACGTGCCGAGCATCCGGAGGGCCCCGGCCAACTCCTCCTCCGCCCCCTCCCCATGGGCCCGCAGCAGTGCGACGGCCTCCCGCACCGGGGGCAGGGCACCTACCGGGTCCCCGGTGTCCGCCAGGCACCGGGCCCGTGTGCGCAGCGCGGCGGCGAGCCCCGGACGGAACGCCTCCACGTGCTCCGCCGCCAGCTCGCGGCAGAGCGCCACGGCCTCCTCCGCCACCCGCAGCCCGGCCACCGGCTCGCCGGCCCGGGCGAGGTGACCGGCCAGGCGGTCCAGCGCCGTGGCCAGCTCCGGGCGGAAGACGGCCGGTCGCCCGTCGGCGAGTCCCCGGAAGAGGCTCACGGCCTCCGCCGTCGCCTGGACCGTCCCCCAGGCGTCGCTCACGGCCGCGCGGTGTCCGCCCAGGGTGCGCAGGGCGGCGGCGAGCCGCGGGAGGTAGGCCTCCGGCTGGTCCGCGGCCAGGTCCCGGAGGAGCCCCACCGCCTCCTCGGCCCGGGGCACGGCCTTCACCGCCTCGCCGGACCCGGCCAGATGCCCGGCGTACCGCAGCAGGTACTCCACGAGCGCCGGTACGGACGCCCCCGGCTGCTCTTCGTCGATCAGCTCCCGCTGGAGCCGTACGGCCTGCTTCGCGAAGGGCGCGGCGGCCGCCCGGTCCCCGGCGGCGGCGACCCGGTCGCCCAGCGCGCTCATGGTCAGGGCCAGCTCCGCCTGGTAGTCGCCCGGGCGCTCCATGCCCAGCTCGGCGTAGATCCGCGCGGCGTCCTTCGCCGGGGGCAGGGCGCCGCCGGTGTCCCCCGCGGCGGCGAGCCGTTCCGACCACCGGTGCAGCGCTTCGGCCAGCGCGGGCAGGAAACCGCCGGGACGGCCGTCGTCGAGGGACTGGTAGATGACGGCCGCCTCCTCGGCGGGCGCGACGGCTCCCTGGGCGTCCCCGGCCTCGGCGCGGAGCGTGGAGAGGACGCCGAGGGCGGCGGCCAGGTCGGGTCGGCCGGTGGCGGGGTCCTTCTCGGCTGCGTCGCGCCGGTTCCGCACCTCCTCCTCCGCCCGCGGCAGATCCCAGCCCGCCGCCCCCGCACCCGTGCCGCGCGCCTCGTCGCCCGCGCTCGTGCCCGTCCCACGGTCCTCGTCACTCATGCCCGCCCCACTGTCGTCTCGCCGTTCGTTCCCGGTCAGCCCCGCTGCGGTGGGTAGCAGAGTAGTTACGGGGTGGAGGGGACGGGTGGCGTATGGGGAAGATTCAGCCGGTCCGGGGAGGGGCGCATGCAGCGAAAAGCCCCGGTATGCCTCAGGTGTCGGCATACCGGGGCTCTTCGGCGGACGGTGGCCCGGACTTCGGCCCGCCGGTGCCCGAGGGCAGCGGCCCGACGGGCGGCGGCGCCGCTGTTACGGCAGCGCCAGCATCCGCTCCAGCGCCAGCTTGGCGAACTTCTCCGTCTCCGGATCGACCTCGATCCGGTTGACCAGCTTGCCGTCGGCCAGCGACTCCAGCGCCCAGACCAGGTGCGGCAGGTCGATGCGGTTCATCGTCGAGCAGAAGCAGACCGTCTTGTCGAGGAAGACGATCTCCTTGTCCTCCGCGGCGAAACGGTTCGCCAGGCGGCGGACCAGGTTCAGCTCCGTACCGATGGCCCACTTCGAGCCGCGCGGGGCCGCCTCCAGCGCCTTGATGATGTACTCCGTCGAGCCCACGTAGTCCGCGGCGGCCACGACCTCGTGCTTGCACTCCGGGTGCACCAGCACGTTGACCCCGGGGATCCGGGCCCGGACGTCCTCGACGGACTCGACCGAGAAGCGTCCGTGGACCGAGCAGTGGCCGCGCCACAGGATCATCTTCGCGTCCCGCAGCTGTTCGGCGGTGAGGCCGCCGTTCGGCCTGTGCGGGTTGTAGACGACGCAGTCCTCCAGGCTCATCCCCATGTCCCGCACCGCCGTGTTGCGGCCCAGGTGCTGGTCGGGGAGGAAGAGGATCTTCTCGCCCTGCTCGAAGGCCCACTCCAGGGCCCGTTTCGCGTTGGACGAGGTGCAGATCGTGCCGCCGTGGCGACCGGTGAAGGCCTTGATGTCGGCGGAGGAGTTCATGTACGAGACGGGCACCACCCGGTCGGCGATCCCGGCGTCCGTCAGCACGTCCCAGCACTCCGCGACCTGCTCGGCCGTGGCCATGTCGGCCATCGAGCAGCCCGCCGCCAGGTCCGGCAGCACGACCGCCTGGGCGTCGGTGGTCAGGATGTCCGCGGACTCGGCCATGAAGTGCACACCGCAGAAGACGATGTACTCCGCCTCCGGGCGTGCGGCCGCGTCCCGGGCGAGCTTGAACGAGTCGCCGGTCACGTCCGCGAACTGGATGACCTCGTCGCGCTGGTAGTGGTGGCCGAGGACGAAGACCCGGTCCCCGAGCCTCTCCTTCGCCGCACGGGCCCGGGCGACCAGGTCCGGATCGGAGGGGGAGGGGAGGTCGCCGGGGCACTCGACGCCTCGTTCGCTCCTCGGGTCGGCCTCGCGGCCGAGCAGCAGCAGCGCGAGGGGTGTCGGCTGTACGTCCAGGGGCTGGGCCGTGGTCACGTCACGCACCCTTTCTTCTCTGCGTTCTGCTCTGCGCTTCGGCGAACGCGCCTTTTCGTCTATTTGACGCTATCTATCATAGCTCCTTCGTGTCACTTTGACGATGCCGATAGCGTCGATGTGACGCATCCCCCGGGCGAGCGGGTGTGCGAGCATGAAAAGGAACAGACACGCGCTTGGCCCGGAATGAATCCGCGGCTGAGACGGTTGAACCGTCGGCAAGCAGTCCGAACAACCCGGGAGAGAAGCAGATGTCCGTATCGGACGAGACCACCAAGGTGAGCGACGGCATCCTCCTGTCCGACGCCGCCGCAGCCAAGGTCAAGGCCCTGCTGGAGCAGGAAGGCCGCGAGGACCTGGCGCTGCGCGTAGCCGTCCAGCCCGGCGGTTGCTCGGGCCTGCGCTACCAGCTCTTCTTCGACGAGCGCTCGCTCGACGGGGACGTCGTCAAGGACTTCGACGGCGTCAAGGTCGTCACCGACCGGATGAGCGCCCCGTATCTGGGCGGCGCCTCCATCGACTTCGTCGACACCATCGAGAAGCAGGGCTTCACGATCGACAACCCCAACGCCACCGGCTCCTGCGCCTGCGGCGACTCGTTCAGCTAAACGCTGCGAGAGCGCGTACGAGGTGTGAGGGCGGCCCCGGGATCCTCTCCCGGGGCCGCCCTCGTGTGTTCCGTGCGTTCACGCCATGCTCAGCCGCGCGGCACCGTCGCCCCGCTCTCCGCGTCGATCACCGTACGGTCGCCCAGCGGCTTCTCCAGCGTCACCGTCCGCTTCAGCTCCTTGGCGATCATGATGCAGGCGCCGTCCTTCTGCGGCTTCTCCGTGATGGTGATCCGCACCTGCCCCGGGCTCTCCTCGGCGCTCGCCGTGTAGGTGGAGCACACCCCGCCCCAGAAGGTCACCTCCAGCGTCCGGCCGTCGGCCGCGTAAGAGGTCGCCTTCCGGTCGCCCGAGGGCGTCGGCGTGGCGGGCTTCTCGACGAACTCCGGCGCCACCGCGATCTGCGTCACCGTGCTCTCCGGGCCACCCGACCCCTGCCGGACCTGGAACAGCCACGACGGCACGAGGGTCTGCCGGCCCTCCACATAGCTCAGGGCCAGCCCGAACACGGCGTCCTCGACCGTGTGCTGCACCGGGGCGCGCTTGCCGTTCGACGGCACGCACTGCGGGTCGGTCGGCTTCGGCTCGCCCTCCAGCGGTACGGGAGTGGCGCAGCCGCCGATGTCCCGGCTCGCCTCCCCCTTGGCCCGGCCCGCCTCGTTGAGCTGGTTCAGCGCAGCCTCGGCCCCGATCACGGGGTAGGTGGCACCCTTCTCCAGGGCCTTGAGCTGCCCGCTGCCCCCGGCCACCGCGCCGTCCGGCCCGATCTGCACCCCGGTCGTCCAGCCGTGGGTGGGCAACCCGTCCACCTTGGGATCCGCGTTCACCACGCGTACGTCCCCCATCAGCTGGGCCGCGTCCAGCGACGCGTCCTCCTGGCCGACGGCCTTCAGCACGGGCGCGGCGGCGGCCTTCGCGGCCTGTTCGCTCACCGGCTTCCCGTCCGCCTCCGGCGCGCCCTGGTTGGCGCACATCCTGCCCGGCTCGCACGGCTCCACGGGCGTGGTGCGGGCGAACGTCCAGGTGCCCGGAGCCTGCTTGGTGACCTTCAGCAGCGCACCGGGCCCGTCCTCGTCACCGACCACCCAGGACGCGCCCGCGGTCCGCGGGGTCCCCGGGATGCCGAGCGCCTCCGCCAGCCGGGCCACCTCCCCCGGGGCGACCGTGCCCGTCGCGCGGTGCACCGCCGCCTTGTCGGGGCCCTCGGGGAGCTTGCCCTCCGCCCGGTAGACCGCCGGCGGACCGTTCGGGTCCGGTTCGCCCGGGGCGATGCCCGGGGGAGGCGTGCTCGGGTCGCCGGGGGTGGCCGGGGCGGCCTCGGCGGCGTCCAGCGCCAGCACGGGGGCCGCGTCGCGGGAGGGGCTCCCGCCGTTGTCCGCCGCGCCGCCACCGGAGGCGGTGGCGGCCCAGTAGGCCCCGCCGCCCCCGGCCAGCAGCACCGCTGCCGCCACCGAGGCCACCGCGAGCGGCGTACGCCGCCGCCGGGGGCCGGTCACGTCGTTGTCGGGTCGCTCGGTGCTCACCGGATCGCTCCTTCGACTGCGTTGCCGTCGCGTCCACTACCGCGTGCCCCCGGACGGGGACACCGGTGGGACGGAGCGGAGGAGCGAGCGGTTCCCCAGGGGCTCCCGCGCACCGCCGAACGGGGCGTCTCCCTGTACGGTTCCCACCGAAACGCGAGCGGTTCACGCCGAAAACGCGAGGAAACGCGCCGAAGACGCGCCGGTAGGCGCCGGGGACCGGCCCGAAGGCCTCGGCAGGCCCGGCCGACCGGCTCCGGACGGCGGGTGCGGCCGCCGGACCGAGCCTGCGGATCCGGCCCGGATCAGCCTCCGCGGCGGGCCGTACCCGGTCCTTGCGGGCCGTACCCGGCGCCCGCGGGCCGGAGCCGGACCCGTAGGGCCTGCCCGGGCCCCGACGGCCGGACCCGACGTCCGTAGGCCCTGCTCAGTCCCCGTACTCGGACATCGCGTCCACCAGCCGCGCCGACGCGGGCGGCACCGTGACCCCGTGGATCAGCGACGGCTCGACCGGCGTGACCACGGTCCTCTCGGGTGCGGCCCAGTGCGGGGCCATGCGCGCGCAGTCCCCGCGCAGCTCGGCCAGGCTCACTTCGGACTCCCGCGTTGCGGTGTGCTTCGACATAACCGCACCGTAACCACGGTCACGCTCAGGTAGAAAGCCCTACTATCGGGTAGTTTTCCCTTTTCCCGGCCGGAGGGGTCACCCGGTAGCGTGAACTGTCACGCCGTCCCGGAGGGCGCACCTCGGCCCTTCGCCTTCCGCAGGAGAAGCCTCCCCGTGCGTATCGCAGTCACCGGCTCCATCGCCACCGACCACCTCATGACCTTCCCCGGCCGCTTCGCCGACCAGCTGGTCGCGGATCAGCTGCACACGGTCTCCCTCTCCTTCCTGGTCGACAACCTCGATGTGCGCCGGGGCGGTGTCGCCGCCAACATCTGCTTCGGCATGGGGCTGCTCGGCACGAAGCCGATCCTCGTGGGCGCCGCGGGCTCCGACTTCGACGAGTACCGCGCCTGGCTCGACCGGCACGGCGTGGAGACCGGCTCGGTCCGGATCTCCGAGGTCCTGCACACCGCCCGCTTCGTCTGCACCACCGACGCCGACCACAACCAGATCGGCTCCTTCTACACGGGCGCGATGAGCGAGGCCCGCCTGATCGAGCTGAAGAGCGTCGCGGACCGGGTCGGCGGGCTCGACCTCGTCTCGATCGGCGCGGACGACCCGGAGGCGATGCTCCGCCACACCGAGGAGTGCCGCTCGCGGAACATCCCGTTCGCCGCCGACTTCTCCCAGCAGATCGCGCGCATGGACGGCGAGGAGATCCGCATCCTGCTGGACGGCGCCACGTACCTCTTCTCCAACGAGTACGAGAAGGGGCTCATCGAGTCCAAGACCGGCTGGAGCGACGAGGAGATCCTCGCCAAGGTCGGCCACCGGGTCACCACCCTCGGCTCCCGCGGTGTCCGGATCGAGAAGGCCGGCGAGCCGGTCGTCGAGGTCGGCTGCCCGGAGGAGGAGGCCAAGGCCGACCCGACCGGTGTCGGCGACGCCTTCCGCGCGGGCTTCCTCTCCGGTCTCGCCTGGGGCGTCGGCCTGGAGCGCGCCGCCCAGGTCGGCTGCATGCTCGCCACGCTGGTCATCGAGACGGTCGGCACCCAGGAGTACACCCTGCGCCGCACCCACTTCATGGACCGCTTCACCAAGGCGTACGGCCACGAGGCCGCCGCCGACGTCCAGCAGCACCTGAAGTAGCCCACCGGTCAGCTGAGCCGGCGGACCACATAGGCCGACCCCCGGTCCGCCGGCTCCTCGCCCACGTACTCCTGCTCGCGCATCTCGCACCAGGCGGGAATGTCGAGCCGGGCCGCCTCGTCGTCCGCGAGGACCGTCACCGTGGCACCCACCGGTACCTCCTCGATCACCTTTGCGAGTTCGATCACCGGGATCGGGCAGCGCCGACCCAGCGCGTCGACCACCAGGGACCGGGCCGGAGCGGCGGAGGGGGGCGCCGGCACCGGGGCGCCGAGCCGCTCCCGCACCTCCGCGACCACCCCGGGCACCACCTCCAGGAAGCGGTCCACGTCCGCCTCCGCCGTGCCCAGCGGCAGCGAGAGGCGCACGTTCCCCTCCGAGAGCACGCCCATCGCCTTGAGCACATGGCTCGGCTCCAACGTGCTGCTCGTACAGGACGAACCGGACGACACGGAGAACCCGTGCCGGTCCAGCTCGTGGAGGAGGGTCTCTCCGTCCACATAGAGACAGGAGAAGGTCACCAGATGCGGCAGCCGCCGCTCCGGATCGCCGACCACCTCCACATCGCCCACCCGCTCGGCCACGGCCGAGCGGATCCGGTCCACCAGCGCCCGCAGCCGCACCCCCTCGGCCGCCGCCTCGTCCCGTACCGCGCGCAGCGAGGCCGCCGCCGCCACGATCGCCGGCAGGTTCTCGAACCCCGGCGCCCGGCCCGACTCCCGTTCCCCGGCCGGGCCCTGCGGCGCGAACCGCACCCCCTTCCGTACCGCGAGCAGCCCCACCCCGGCCGGGCCGCCCCACTTGTGCGCGCTCGCCGTCAGCAGCGACCAGCCGCCCGCCACCGGACCCCACCCCAGCGACTGGGCGGCATCCACCAGCAGCGGCACCCCCGCCTCGGCGCAGAGCGCGGCCACCTCCGCCACCGGCTGCTCGGTCCCCACCTCGTGGTTGGCCGACTGGAGGCAGGCCAGCGCGGTGTCGGCCCGCAGCGCCCCGGCGTAGGCCCCCGGGTCCACCGCCCCCGAGCGCCCCACCGGCACCTGGGTCGCCGTCCCGCCCGCCGCCTCGTGCGCCGCCGCCGAATGGAGTACGGAGGAGTGCTCGACGGCCGAGAGGGCCAGATGGCGCCCGACACGCCGACGCCCCGAAAGAGCGCCGGCCACTCCCGCGTGGACGGCGGTGGTCCCCGAAGAGGTGAAGACCAGCTCGTCCGGACGGCAGCCGACCGCGTCCGCCGCGGCCTCCCGGGCGGCGTCCAGCAGCAGCCGGGCCCGCCGCCCCTCGCGGTAGAGCCGGGCGGGGTCGGCCCACCCCTCGTCCAGCGCGGCAAGCAGCGCCTGGCGTGCGACGGGGTGCAGGGGGGCGGCGGAGGCGGCGTCGAAGTAGGGCACACCGCCACGCTAGCCCGCACCGCTTCCCGCCCGGGCGCCCGGCTGCCCGACCGCCTGGCCTAGCGGGGTGTCAGATGATGGCCGGAGGCTCGGATTCCACCCCTTCGGGGAGTCGGGCGGCGCGTTGGGCACCCTCCCCGCGCGACCCCAAATAGCGTCCAGTAGGGTTTGGTCCGCATAAACATCCAAACCCCTGCCCGCGTCAGGGACGGCGACCGACCAAGCGAGACGGGCGCGCCGCCCGTGCGGGCGAGACTCTCGGGAAGGCGCTACGTGAGTCCCAACGGCTCCGACCGCTCGTCGCGGCGCCCGATGCGGCGGAAGCTGCCGCAGGTGCTGACTGCGGGCCTGGTCCTGGCGACGGCCTCCGGTTGTTCATACAACTGGGAAGATTTCCCCCGCCTCGGTATGCCCACCCCGGTGACGGAAGAGGCCCCTCGGATCCTCTCCCTCTGGCAAGGCTCGTGGGCGGCAGCGCTCGTCACGGGTGTCCTTGTCTGGGGACTGATCCTCTGGAGCGTCTTCTTCCACCGGCGTAGCCGGACCAAGGTGGAGGTACCTCCGCAGACCAGGTACAACATGCCCATCGAGGCGTTGTACACAGTGGTTCCGCTCATCATCGTCTCGGTGCTCTTCTACTTCACCGCGCGCGATGAGTCCAAGCTCCTCGAACTCTCCGACAAGCCGGCCCACACCATCAACGTGGTCGGCTACCAGTGGAGCTGGGCCTTCAACTACATCGAGAAGGTGGAAGGCCAGCCCGCAGCGGGCAACGAGGTCCCCAAGGAGCTCTCGGCCATCCCCGACAAGTTCCAGAAGGACTTCCCCGCGGACGCCACCGGCGTCTACGACGCGGGCATCCCCGGCACCCGCAACCCCCAGAACGGCAACCCGGGTCCGACCCTGTGGCTGCCGAAGGGGGAGAAGGTCCGCTTCGTCCTCACTTCGCGTGACGTCATCCACTCCTTCTGGGTGGTGCCGTTCCTCATGAAGCAGGACGTCATCCCGGGCCACACCAACGTCTTCGAGGTCACTCCCAACCGGGAGGGCACCTTCATGGGCAAGTGCGCCGAGCTCTGCGGCGTCGACCACTCCCGGATGCTCTTCAACGTCAAGGTCGTCTCCCCGGAGCGGTACCAGCAGCACCTCAAGGAGCTGGCTGAGAAGGGTCAGACGGGCTACGTGCCGGCAGGCATCGAGCAGACCGACCCGGCCAGGAATGCGGAGAAGAAGCAACTGTGAGCATCCTCAACGAACCTCAGGGTGCCGCACCGGCAGACGACTCGTACGAGGACGAGCTGCCGGTCCGGCGCAAGCAGCCGGGCAATGTCGTCGTCAAGTGGATGACCAGTACGGACCACAAGACGATCGGCACGCTCTACCTGGTCACGTCGTTCGCCTTCTTCATCATCGGCGGACTCATGGCGCTCTTCATGCGCGCCGAGCTCGCTCGTCCCGGCACGCAGATCATGTCGAACGAGCAGTTCAACCAGGCGTTCACGATGCACGGCACGATCATGCTGCTGATGTTCGCGACGCCGCTGTTCGCCGGGTTCGCCAACTGGATCATGCCGCTGCAGATCGGGGCGCCCGACGTGGCGTTCCCGCGGCTGAACATGTTCGCGTACTGGCTGTACCTCTTCGGCTCGCTCATCGCGGTGGCCGGGTTCCTCACGCCGCAGGGCGCCGCCGACTTCGGCTGGTTCGCCTACGCGCCGCTGAACGACGCGGTCCGCTCGCCGGGCATCGGCGCCGACATGTGGATCATGGGTCTGGCCTTCTCGGGCTTCGGCACGATCCTCGGCTCGGTCAACTTCATCACCACGATCATCTGCATGCGCGCACCCGGCATGACGATGTTCCGCATGCCGATCTTCACCTGGAACGTCCTGCTGACCGGTGTCCTGGTCCTGCTGGCCTTCCCGGTTCTCGCCGCCGCGCTCTTCGCGCTGGAGGCGGACCGTAAGTTCGGTGCGCATATCTTCGACTCCGCCAATGGCGGCGCGTTGCTCTGGCAGCACCTCTTCTGGTTCTTCGGACACCCAGAGGTGTACATCATCGCCCTGCCGTTCTTCGGCATCATTTCCGAGGTCATTCCGGTATTCAGCCGCAAGCCGATGTTCGGCTACATCGGTCTGATCGCCGCGACCATCGCCATCGCCGGTCTCTCGGTGACGGTGTGGGCGCACCACATGTACGTGACGGGCGGCGTGCTGTTGCCGTTCTTCTCCTTCATGACATTCCTCATCGCGGTGCCGACCGGTGTGAAGTTCTTCAACTGGATCGGCACGATGTGGAAGGGGTCACTGTCCTTCGAGACCCCGATGCTCTGGGCCGTCGGCTTCCTCATCACCTTCACCTTCGGTGGTCTGACCGGCGTCATCCTGGCCTCGCCCCCGATGGACTTCCACGTCTCGGACTCGTACTTCGTCGTCGCGCACTTCCACTACGTCATCTTCGGCACCGTGGTCTTCGCGATGTTCTCCGGATTCCACTTCTGGTGGCCGAAGTTCACCGGCAAGATGCTGGACGAGCGGCTCGGGAAGATCACCTTCTGGACGCTGTTCGTCGGCTTCCACGGCACCTTCCTGGTGCAGCACTGGCTCGGTGCCGAGGGCATGCCGCGTCGTTACGCGGACTACCTCGCCGCCGACGGCTTCACCGCGCTGAACACGATCTCCACGATCGCGTCCTTCGTGCTCGGCCTGTCGATGCTGCCGTTCTTCTACAACGTCTGGAAGACCGCCAAGTACGGCAAGAAGATCGAGGTCGACGACCCCTGGGGTTACGGCCGTTCGCTGGAGTGGGCGACCTCCTGCCCGCCCCCGCGGCACAACTTCCTCACCCTGCCGCGGATCCGCTCCGAATCCCCGGCGTTCGACCTGCACCACCCGGAGATCGCGGCGCTCGAACAGCTCGGGCACCACTCCGAGTCGGACAAGGCCCTCGCCGGCGGCAAGGAGGCAGGCAAGTGAAGATCCAGGGACAGATGTTCATCTGGCTGAGCGTCTTCATCCTCGGCATGGCCATCGTCTACGGCGTGTGGTCCAAGGAGCCGATCGGCACCACGGCCCTCTTCCTGGCCTTCGGGCTCTCGGTCATGATCGGCTTCTACCTGGCCTTCACGGCCAACCGGGTCGACGCCATGGCCCAGGACAACAAGGAGGCGGACGTCGCCGACGAGGCCGGCGAGCTGGGGTTCTTCTCCCCGCACAGCTGGCAGCCGCTCTCGCTGGCGGTCGGTGGAGCCTTCGCCTTCATGGGCGTCGTCTTCGGCTGGTGGCTGCTGTACTTCTCCGCCCCGCTGCTCCTGATCGGCCTCTTCGGCTGGGTCTTCGAGTACTACCGCGGAGAGAACCGCACCCAGTGACACCCGCCTGAGGGTGCCACCGCACTACCCCACGAGGGGCCCGCGTCGCAAGCAAGCGACGCGGGCCCCTCGCTCGTTCGGAGGCATTGGACGCGCTGGATCGGATGAATCTTCTTAGCGTGAGGTCATGAACCACACGCCGCGCATCCGCACCGTAGTGAGCTGCACTCTGCTGGTCGTGACCCTCGGCGCGGGTGCGACCGCCTGTGGCGGCTCCGACGGACATCCGCTGTCGACGAAGCCGTACGACGCGGGGGACCAGGTCTCCTTCAACGGCCCCTCCAAGAACGAGAAGGCCGACCCCGACAAGCCGCTGGAAGTCACCGTCAAGGGTGACGACAGCCGCATCACCGACGTCAGCGCCGTGGACACCGGCGGCCGCCACCTGGCGGGCGAGCTCTCCGCCGACGGCCGCCGCTGGCGCTCCACCGCCCCGCTGGCCGCCGGAACCGGATACACCGTCAGGGTCTCCACCGAGAACCAGGACGGCGCTCCGGGCGCCCGTACGCTCTCCTTCGAGACCTCCTCGCCCAAGAAGCTGCTGAAGGTCTCCTTCGGCCCCCAGGCGGGCACCTACGGCGTCGGACAGCCCATCACGGCGGAACTCAGCGCTCCGGTCACCGACAAGGCCTCACGGGCCACCGTCGAGCGCGCCCTGAAGGTCCGCTCCACCCCGGCCGCCTCCGGCTCCTGGTACTGGGTCGACGACAAGAAGCTGCACTACCGCCCCCAGGAGTACTGGCCCGCCAACGCCACCATCGAGGTCCGCTCCAACCTGGCGGGCATCAAGGTGACCAACGCCCTCTACGGAGCCGAGGCCAAGCCCCTCAAGATCACCACCGGGGACCGGATCGAGGCCCTCACCGACGCCTCGACCCACACCATGACGGTCCTGCGCAACGGAGAAGTGATCAACACCATTCCGGTCACCACCGGCAAGCCCGGCTTCTCCACCCGCAACGGCGTCAAGGTGGTGCTCGCCAAGGAGTACTACGTACGGATGCGCGGCGAGAGCATCGGCATCGCGGCCGGCTCCTCGGAGTCGTACGACCTGCCCGTCTACTACGCCGCACGGGTGACCTGGAGCGGTGAGTACGTCCACGCCGCGCCCTGGTCCGTCGGCTCCCAGGGGTACGCCAACGTCAGCCACGGCTGCACCGGGATGAGCACCAGCAACGCCGCCTGGTTCTTCGACACCGTGCGCCAGGGCGACATCGTCAAGGTCGTCGGCAGCGCGGGGGAGACCATGACCCCGTTCGACAACGGGTTCGGCGACTGGAACCTCTCCTGGGAGAAGTGGCAGCAGGGCAGCGCCCTCAACGAGGGGGTGCCGGACAGCCCGCAGACGCTCCAGGCGGCCCGGCTGCGGCCCCATGTCTGACCGCGCGCAGAAGGGGAGCGCCCCGCACCGCGGGGCGCTCCTCACATGTCCGCGGGGGCCGCTCACGCCTCCACGGAGAGCCGGGCGCGCAGCAGCGCCGCCAGGGCCTCGGAGAACTCCACCGGGTCCACCGGCAGCGTCACCGCGGCCTCCGCACGGCTCCAGGTGGCCAGCCACGCGTCCTGCGGGCGGCCGATCAGCAGAAGGACCGGGGGGCAGTGGAAGATCTCGTCCTTGATCTGCCGGCAGACGCCCATGCCCCCGACGGGGGCCGTCTCGCCGTCCAGCACGCAGACGTCGACCCCGCCGGCGTCCAGCGCCGCCAGCACGGCCGGAAGCGTCGCGCACTCCAGGAACCGCACCGGCGGCACGTCGGCGGCGGGCCTGCGGCCGGCCGCCAGCTTCACCTGCTCGCGGATGTTGGCGTCGTCGCTGTAGACCAGGACCGTGGCGGTCGCCTGCATTGTTCCTCCGTGACATCTGTGTCTTCGGGGCTCTCGGGGCATGAACCGATGCGCGGATCGTACTCCGCCCGACCCGCCGTCAGCACCGGTAAGGACACCGATTCGATGGGCCGTTCGGGCAGGACACACACCGCTGACACACCGAACGGCACCCCCCGGAGTGAGGGCGGGATAAGCGACCGACATAATGTCGGTCGTGGCGACAGCAACGACAGTAGAAACCGGGCACGCGCACCCGTCGGTCAATCGGCCGAACCTCACCAGCGTCGGAACCATCATCTGGTTGAGTTCCGAGCTGATGTTCTTCGCGGCCCTCTTCGCGATGTACTTCACCCTTCGATCGGTGATGGGACCCGAATACTGGAAGGAGATGGCCGGTCACCTGAACTTCCCGTTCGCGGCCTCGAACACCACGATCCTGGTGCTCTCCTCACTCACCTGCCAGCTCGGCGTCTTCGCCGCCGAGCGGGGCGACGTGAAGAAGCTCCGCACCTGGTTCATCGTCACGTTCGTGATGGGGTCGATCTTCATCGGCGGCCAGGTCCTGGAGTACGTGGAGCTGGTCAAGGAGGCGGGGCTCTCCCTCTCCTCCGACCCGTACGGCTCGGCGTTCTACCTGACCACCGGCTTCCACGGCCTGCACGTGGTGGGCGGTCTCATCGCCTTCCTGCTGGTCCTCGGCAGGACGTACGCGGCCAAGAGGTTCACCCATGACCAGGCCACCGCGGCCATCGTCGTGTCCTACTACTGGCACTTCGTGGACGTGGTCTGGATCGGTCTGTTCGCGACGATCTACATGATCAAGTAACCGGGCTCGCACCCACCCACCATCGACGCAGAAGATCCTGACACCGGGGTAATCCGTGAAAAAGCTCTCCGCACGACGACGCCATCCGCTGGCGGCGGTCGTCGTACTACTCCTCGCGCTGGCGGCTACCGGGGGGCTGTACGCCGCGTTCGCGCCTGCGGGTAAGGCGCAGGCCGACGAAACCGCCCAGTCCCTCGCCATCGACGAGGGGAAGAAGCTCTACACCGTGGGCTGCGCCAGCTGCCACGGGACCGGCGGTCAGGGCACCACCGACGGGCCGTCCCTCGTGGGCGTGGGCTCCGCCGCCGTCGACTTCCAGGTCGGTACGGGCCGTATGCCCGCGCAGCAGCCGGGCGCCCAGGTACCGAAGAAGAAGAAGATCTACAGCCAGGCGGAGATCGACCAGCTCGCGGCGTACGTCGCGTCGCTCGGCGCCGGTCCGATCACGCCGACCGACAAGCAGGTCGACCCGGCCGGCGCGAACATCGCCAAGGGCGGCGAGCTGTTCCGCAACAACTGCGCCCAGTGCCACAACTTCACGGGCAAGGGCGGTGCGCTGACCAACGGCAAGTACGCCCCGGACCTCGAAGGCGTGAGCCCGAAGCACATCTACGAGGCCATGCAGACCGGCCCGCAGTCCATGCCCTCCTTCCCCGACACGATCATGCCGGAGCAGGAGAAGAAGGACATCATCGCGTACATCAAGTCCGTGAACGGTGATGAGACGCCGAGTCCTGGCGGTCTCGCCCTCGGCGGTCTCGGCCCGGTCAGTGAGGGGCTCTTCGCCTGGATCTTCGGGCTGGGCGCACTCGTCGCAGCCGCCGCCTGGGTCGCGGCCCACACCGCTAAGGCCAAGAAGTCATGAGTAGCCAAAAGATTCCAGAAGACAACCTGCCCGTAGTGCAGGAGACCGCGCACGGCGCGGTGGAGGGTACGGACGACCCGTTCGCCGACCCCGGGCTGCCGGCGCACAAGCCGCGTATCCAGGACATCGACGAACGCGCCGCGAACCGTTCCGAGCGGGCCGTCGCGTTCATGTTCACGCTCTCGATGCTGTCGACGGTGGGCTTCATCGCGTCGTACGTCATCTTCCCCGTGGACAAGATCGTCTACATCTGGCCCTTCGGCCACGTGAGCCCCCTCAACTTCTCCCTGGGGCTGACGCTCGGCTTCGCGCTCTTCTTCATCGGCGCGGGTGCCGTCCACTGGGCGCGCACCCTGATGTCCGACGTCGAGGTCGCCGACGAGCGCCACCCGATCGAGGCGGCCCCCGAGGTCAAGGCCAAGGTCCTCGCCGACTTCAAGGCCGGTGCCGAGGAGTCCGCGATCGGCCGCCGCAAGCTCATCCGCACGACCCTCTTCGGTGCGCTGGCCCTGGTGCCGCTCTCCGGTGTGGTGCTGCTGCGCGACCTCGGTCCGCTCCCGGAGAAGAAGCTCCGGACCACCATGTGGGCCAAGGGCAAGCTGCTCGTCAACATGAACACCGGCGAGCCGCTCCGTCCGGAGCACGTCCCCGTGGGATCGCTGACCTTCGCCAAGCCCGAGGGCCTGGAGGAGGAGTCGCACGACTTCCTCTCGCAGATCGCCAAGGCCGCCCTGATGATCGTCCGCATCGAGCCGGACGACATCAAGGACAAGCGCCAGCGCGACTGGGCCCACGAGGGCATCGTGGCCTTCTCCAAGATCTGCACCCACGTCGGCTGCCCGATCAGCCTGTACGAGCAGCAGACACACCACGTGCTCTGCCCGTGCCACCAGTCCACCTTCGACCTCTCCGACGGCGCCCGCGTCATCTTCGGTCCGGCCGGCCACGCGCTTCCGCAGCTGCGGATCGGCGTGAACAGCGAGGGCAACCTCGAGGCGCTCGGTGACTTCGACGAGCCCGTCGGTCCGTCCTTCTGGGAGCGCGGATGAGTACTGCGACCACCACCCCGCCCGCCGACCAGGCGGGACAGCGCAAGGCACCCGCGGGCGAGCGGGTCGCCGACTGGGCCGACGGCCGACTGGGCATCTACGGCCTGGCCAAGGCCAACATGCGCAAGATCTTCCCGGACCACTGGTCCTTCATGCTCGGCGAAGTGGCCCTCTTCAGCTTCATCATCATCATCCTCACGGGTGTGTACCTGACGCTGTTCTTCCAGCCGAGCATGAACGAGGTCGTCTACCACGGCCCGTACGAGCCCATGCAGGGCATCCTGATGTCGGAGGCCTACGCCTCCACGCTGAAGATCAGCTTCGAGGTCCGCGGCGGTCTGCTCGTCCGGCAGATCCACCACTGGGCCGCGCTGATCTTCCTCGCGGCGATGTTCGTGCACATGATGCGCGTCTTCTTCACGGGCGCCTTCCGCAAGCCGCGCGAGATCAACTGGGTCTTCGGCTTCCTGCTCTTCGTGCTCGGCATGTTCACCGGCTTCACCGGCTACTCCCTCCCGGACGACCTGCTCTCCGGTACGGGTGTCCGCTTCACCCAGGGCGCGATCCTGTCCGTGCCGATCGTCGGTACGTACATCTCGATGTTCCTGTTCGGCGGCGAGTTCCCCGGCCACGACTTCGTGGCCCGGTTCTACTCGATCCACATCCTGCTGCTTCCGGGCATCATGCTCGGCCTGCTGGTGGCCCACCTCATCCTGGTGGTCTTCCACAAGCACACGCAGTACCCGGGCCCCGGCAAGACGAACAAGAACGTCGTCGGCATGCCGCTGCTGCCGGTCTACATGGCCAAGGCCGGAGGCTTCTTCTTCCTGGTCTTCGGCATCATCGCGATCATCTCGGCCATCGCCACGATCAACCCGATCTGGGCGCTCGGACCGTACCGCCCGGACCAGGTGTCCACCGGCGCCCAGCCCGACTGGTACATGGGCTTCGCCGAGGGGCTGGTCCGTGTCATGCCCGGCTGGGAGATCGTCTTCTGGGGCTACACGCTCAACCTGGGCGTGTTCATCCCGCTGGTCGGCTTCGGCCTGGTGCTCACCCTGCCCGCGGTGTACCCGTTCATCGAGTCCTGGATCACCGGGGACAAGCGCGAGCACCACATCCTGGACCGCCCGCGCAACGCCCCGACCCGTACGGGCCTCGGCGTCGCCTGGATCACGGCGTACTTCATCGGCCTCGTCGGCGGTGGTAACGACCTGTGGGCCACGCACTTCCACCTGTCGATCAACGCCATCACCTGGTTCGTCCGGATCTTCTTCTTCGTCGGACCGGTCATCGCGTTCATCGTCACCAAGCGGATCTGCCTCGGCCTCCAGCGCCGCGACAAGGAGAAGGTGCTGCACGGTCGCGAGACCGGCATCATCAAGCGCCTGCCGCACGGTGAGTTCGTGGAGGTCCACGAGCCGCTCTCCCAGGAGAAGCTGCACACGCTCACCCAGCACCACCAGTACAAGCCGCTCGAACTCGGCCCCGAGGTCGACGAGAACGGCGTCAAGCGTAAGATCCCCGTACTGCAGAAGGTCCGGGCCAAGCTCAGCAAGGGCTACTACGGCGAGAACAACCAGATCGCCAAGCCCACCGCCGAGGAGTACAAGGAGATCACCGAGGGCCACGGCCACCACTGATCACCTGAACTGATCGCCACCGCGGGAGCCCCGTCCATCCGATGGACGGGGCTCTTCGCGGTCCCGGCGGCTGGATAGGGTGGAGCCGTATCTTTCCCGGCTGTGGACCCCCTGGAGCGGACCATGAACGTTGTGACCCCGAGCGGCGGCGACAGCGTGGCGGACCGTTCCTGGCCCGGCCTGCTGAACCCCCTGCTGCGCGGCGAGAACCTCTCCTCCGAGGAGACCGCCTGGGCGATGGACCGCATCATGAGCGGCGAGGCCACCGACGCGCAGATCGCCGGCTTCGCGGTCGCGCTGCGGGCCAAGGGCGAGACCGTCGAGGAGGTCACCGGGCTGGTACGCGCGATGTACGCGCACGCCAACACCATCGAGGTGCCCGGCCGCACCGTCGACATCGTCGGCACCGGCGGCGACCTCGCCAAGACCGTCAACATCTCGACCATGGCGGCGATCGTCATCGCCGGTACCGGTGCCAAGGTCGTCAAGCACGGCAACCGGGCCGCCTCCTCCGCGAGCGGCTCCTCCGACGTCCTGGAGAAGCTCGGCGTCAACCTGGAGCTGACCCCGCAGCGGGTGGTGGAGGTCGCCGAGGCTGCGGGCATCACGTTCTGTTTCGCCGTCAAGTTCCATCCCGCCCTGCGGTACGCCGCCAAGGCCCGCAAGGAACTGGGCGCGCAGACCACGTTCAACATCCTGGGCCCCCTCACCAATCCGGCCCAGGTGCGCGCCCAGGCGATCGGGGTGGCCGACGCCCGGATGGCGCCCATCGTCGCGGGCGTGCTGGCGGAGCGGGGCAACTCGGCACTCGTCTTCCGCGGCGACGACGGGCTCGACGAACTGACCACCACCGCCACCTCGCGGATCTGGGTGGTCCGCGACGGGGGGGTGCGCGAGGAGCCCTTCGACCCGCGCGACGTCGGGCTGAACATCGTCCCCGTGGAGGCGCTGCGCGGCGCCGACGCCTCGTACAACGCGGATGTGGCCCGCCGCCTGCTGGACGGCGAGGGCGGCGCGGTACGGGAGGCGGTGCTGCTCAACGCGGCGGCGGCGCTCGTCGCGCTCGACCCGGGGACCGGTGGGTCGCTGACCGAGCGGATCGCGGCGCAGATCCAGGTCGCCGCCGAGGCCGTCGACTCCGGTGCGGCCAAGCACGCCCTGGAGCGCTGGGTGGCGGCCAGTAACGCCTGAGGCACGCGGAGTGTGACGCGGGGCGCGGTCCGGCATCCGGACCGCGCCCTTGCGCGTCCCCGTAGGTATGGCAAGATGCTGCGCAGGTCATGAGTGACAGCGACTACGGCCCCGGCCCGCTGTCCGGCAACCCTCCGTCCGTGGCGGGGTGCCCCGGGTGAAGACCAGGCCGCAGGCAGCGAGGTCTGCGGCAAGCGCGGGCCCCTCGGCGTCCAGTGGACGTCAGCCCCCGGGGTCCTGGTCCCTAGGGAGCCTCTTGTGAGCAAGCGAATGCGCTAGGGCTCGTCCCAGGGCTTCTCCGTGCCCTGGGCTGATAGCCCTTCTTCCGCGCACCCTCTTTCCCCACCCCTCTCCAGCGCTGCCGCGTTTCCGCCGGCGCACGGATTTCGCCTGCCTCGTACGGGAGTTCGCCATGTCTGTCTCCACCGCTGCCATCGACTCGTCGGTTTGTGCCCCGCTGCCTGTTCTGGGGCAGGATGTCACTGTTCCGCTCGTCACCGGTGGTGAAGTCGCCTACGCCGCACTCGACTACGCCGCCAGCGCCCCGGCCCTCCAGCGGGTCTGGGACGACGTCGCCGCGTACGCCCCGTACTACGGCAGCGTCCACCGCGGTGCCGGCTACCTCTCGCAGCTCTCCACCGACCTCTTCGAGAGCAGCCGCCGCACCGTCGCGGAGTTCCTCGGCTGCCGCGCCGACGACCAGGTCGTCTTCACCCGCTCCACCACCGACTCCCTCAACCTGCTGGCCGCCGCGCTCCCGGACGGCTGCCAGGTCTTCGTGTACGAGACCGAGCACCACGCCTCCCTGCTGCCCTGGCGCGACGCCCGGGTCACGTACCTCGACGCGCCCCGCACCCCGGGCCAGGCGGTCCAGACCCTGGAGCGGGCGCTCGCGGACCGCGACCCCTACGGCCCGGCCCTCGTCTGCGTGACCGGTGCCTCCAACGTGACCGGTGAGCTCTGGCCGGTGAGGGAGCTGGCCGCCGCCGCGCACGCGCACGGGGCCCGGATCGTCCTGGACGCCGCCCAGCTCGCCCCGCACCATCCGGTGGACATCGCCGAACTGGACGTCGACTGGGTCGCGTTCTCCGGCCACAAGCTGTACGCGCCCTTCGGCTCGGGCGTCCTCGCGGGCCGCGCCGACTGGCTCCAGGCCGCCGAGCCCTACCTGGCCGGCGGCGGCGCCTCCCGCAGGGTCGCCCGGCGCGCGGACGGGGGCGTGGACGTCGACTGGCACACCACGGCCGCCCGCCACGAGGCCGGTTCGCCCAACGTGATCGGCGTCTACGCCATCGCCTCCGCCTGCAAGGCCCTCACCGAGGCGGGGTTCGACACGCTGGTGGCCCGGGAGCAGGAGCTGGTGCGCCGGGTCAGCGAGGGGCTGGCCGAGGTGCCCGAGGTCCAGGTGCTCTCGCTCTTCGGGGACGACGCGCCCCGGGTCGGGGTCATCTCCTTCGTGGTGCGCGGCTGGAACAGCTCGCACTTCGCCGCCGCCCTCTCCGCCGAGTACGGCATCGGCGTCCGCGACGGCCTCTTCTGCGCCCACCCGCTGGTGCGCACCCTGCTCGGCAGCGACCCGCAGGACCCGGGGGAGTGCGGCGCCCCCGAGGCCGAGCCGGGCGAGCTCCCCCAGCCTTCGGCCGGGGGGACCCCCTCCTCGCTTCGCTCGCTCAACGCCATCCGGGTCAGCTTCGGGGCCGGTACGCCGGACGAGCACATCGAGCGGTTCCTGCGCGCGGTCTCCGAGCTGGTCCGCGAGGGCGCCCAGTGGAAGTACCGCACCGAGGACGGCCGTTGCGTCCCGGACCGGGGCGAGGCCGCGCAGGTCTGAGGCGTGAGAACCACTTCGGCCGGGTACGGGCGCGCTGCCCGTCCCCGGCCGACGTGCGTACGTCCTACGCGTCCAGGCCGATCGCGAACGCCGCCTCCAGGTCGTGCTGGGAGTACGTACGGAACGCCACATGGGTGTCGGTGCCCTCGACGCCCGGGATCTTGCTGATCCGGCCCGGGATGACATCGGCCAGGTCGTCGTGGCGGGCGACCCGGACCATGGCGATCAGGTCGTAGGTGCCGGTGACGGAGAAGACCTCGCTGACACTGTCCAGCGCGGCGATGGCCTCGGCGATCTCCGGAATCCGGTCCACGCTGGTCTTGATGAGCACGATCGCGGTGATCACGGCTGTCTGTCTCCCTCGGTCGCCGTGGCTGGAAGCCTCACTCTAGCTCTCCGCCCATAGCCCACCCAGGCGCAGAGGAACCCGGCCGCGAACCCCGCCACGTGCGCCAGGTACGCCACCCCCGGCCCCGCGTCCGCCGCCTGGGCCGCCGCCCACTGGAGTCCGAACCAGAAGACCAGCACGATCCAGGCCGGGAAGCGCAGCGGCAGGAAGAAGAGGAACGGGAAGAGGCTGGTCACCCGGGCCTTCGGGAAGAGGTACAGGAAGGCGCCGAGCACCGCCGAGATCGAGCCCGACGCACCGACCAGGGTCTGCTGCGAGTCCGCGTGCGCCGCCGCATAGCAGACCAGCGCCAGATAGCCGCACCCCACGTAGAAGAGCGCGAACCGCACCCGGCCCATCCGCTCCTCGGCCATCGCCCCGAACACGTACAGGAAGAGCAGGTTGCCCAGCAGGTGCAGCCAGCTGCCGTGCACGAACAGCGCGGTGAACGGGGTGAGCAGGGCGCGGGGCGAGCCCTTCCACAGCTCGGCCGGGATCACCCCCCACCGCTCGAAGTACCCGGCCTGCGCGGCGAGCAGCGCGTCCTGGCTGCCGTAGGAGGCGCCGCCCAACCCGGAGAGCGGGCTGATCAGGAAGATCGCGCCGCACAGGGCGATCAGCCCGTAGGTCACCGACGCCCCGCCCGCCGCCCGCTCCCGGGCCTTCCCGCCCGTGGCCCACCGGGCGAACCGCCGTACGTCGATCATGTACAGAGCATGACGTACCGGAGGAGAACGGGACGGAGCGCCTCGCCGTGCCGATGCCTATACGCGAGGCCGTAGGGTTACGCCAGGACTTCCGCAGTTCGACGGCGCACCGCGAGATCCTTGACGTAGGACAGGAAGAGACGCGGCGGCGCGCCCGGCGCGGTCTCCGGCAGACGACGAAAGAGGACGCAACGATGACGACGGTTCCCCTGCCGACCGACGGGACCCGCTGGCGCTGCACTCTGTGCGGCAACCTCACGCGCTTCGACGTGACGCGGTCCTCCAAGGTCGTGGAGTACGTCCATCTCGACCTGGCCGGTGAGTCCAGTGTCGAGGAGCGGGAGGTGGTCAGTGAGACCATCGAGTCGGTCCGCTGTCGTTGGTGCAACGCGGTGGACCAGATCGAACTGGTGGACAGGCCGGGTGCCGCCTCCTAAGGGAGCGCACCGACAGACATATCTATGGGGTGACGGACGGTGGAACAGCCGACCAGCGGCGCCGAACCGGCCGATGCGGCCGACGGCGGTGCAGAGGCGCTCGACCGCCCGCTGCCCGAAGGCGTACGGCGACGGGTCGTCGCCCTGGTCGCGGAGGCCTTCGGCGGGCTGACCGTCACCGAACTGCCCCCCCAGTTGCGGCAGTATGCCCGGTTCACCCCCACCCGGCGGGCCAAGTTCGCCGGGAACGCGATGGCCGCCGCCCTGGAGAGCGACCCGCTCTTCCGGCGGCGCATCGGTGAGCGGTTGAGCCACTCCCAGCCGGAGCTGGCCGGTGCGCTGGAGGCGGGTGCGCCGCCCGCCGCCGCCGACCCGGTCGACGTGGCGGCCGCCGCCTACGTGCTGCGGCCGGTGGGCTGGGTCAAGCTGGTCGAGGCGGCCGGCGAGGAGGTCCAGCGGGCCGACGCGGAACGGGTGGACGAGGAGACCCGGCGTGAACTGGCCCAGCTTCGCGAGGAGTTGGAGCGGGCGCGCGCTCACACCCGCGCCGAGACCGAGCGGCTCCGCGCCGAGCTGGACACGGCCCGAAAGGAGTCCGAGTCGCTCCACCGCAAGCTCCGCTCCGCGCTCAGCGAGGTGAAACGCGGCGAGGCCGCCCTGCGCCGCGCCGCCGCCGAAGCGGACGCCCAGCGGGCCGAGGCGGCGGCCCAGCTCTCCGCCGCCGAGAGCGAGTCGCGTCGTCTCAAGGGGCGGCTGGGGGAGGCCGAGGCCGCCCTGGAGGCGAGCCGGCGGGCCGCCCGCGAGGGCCGCTCGGTGGAGGACATGCGGCTGCGGCTGCTGCTGGACACCGTGCTGGACGCGGCCTCGGGGCTCCGGCGCGAACTGGCCCTGCCCCCGGTGACCACCCGCCCGGCCGACAGCGTGGACGCGGTGGAGCCGGGCCGGATGTCCCCCAAGGACATCGCCGCCAGGGCGCTTTCCGAGACGGATCCGGCGCTGCTCGACCAGCTGCTGGCGCTCCCGCAGGCCCACCTCATCGTGGACGGCTACAACGTCACCAAGACCGGCTATCCGCAGATGCCGCTGGAGAAGCAGCGGCTGCGGCTGCTGGGCGGCCTGTCGATGCTGGCCGCCCAGTCCGGCGCCGAGGTGACCTGTGTCTTCGACGGCGCCGAACTGGCCGCGCCGGTGCTGCTCGCCCCGCCGCGAGGGGTACGGGTGCTGTTCAGCAAGGCGGGGGTCACCGCGGACGAGCTGATCCGCCAACTCGCCCGCGCGGAGCCCCCGGGGAGGCCCGTGGTGGTCGTCTCCACCGACCGTGAGGTGGCCGACGGGGTGGCCAAGGCCGGGGCCCGGCCCGTCGCGTCCGTCTTGCTCCTCAAGCGGCTTTCGCGCGTCCAGGGCTGAATGTTCGGCATGTGTGACATGCCGGATTTCTGGGAACGTACCGTCAAGTCATCGCTACACGTGGTGCGGTGAGAGTAAAGAAGTGCCTGGTGTGACAAGAAAAATCCTGTGAGGATTTGAACTGATCACAAGATGGTCACTAGGGTCAGGCCTCGAACCTTCGCACGGTTGACCACCCATCGGGGGTGGCGGCGAAGGAACCGCCGAGTCCGTGAGCGCACGGAGCCGGGGAATCCTCCCCCACAGCCCGGTAGGCGGCTCTGAGGAAGAAGGAGCTCGCCTTCGTGGCGTCCCACCGTCGTCCCAAGCAGCCGAGCCGCGCCCGCGTGACCGTGCTCACCGCGACCGCCGCCGCGGCCGTCGCCCTGACCTCCCAGGCCGCCCACGCCGACCCCAAGCCGACCAAGAACGAGGTCAAGGCGAAGGTCGACAAGCTCTACCACGAGGCCGAGGCCGCCACCGAGAAGTACAACGGCGCCAAGGAGCAGCAGGACAAGCTGAAGAAGCAGGTCGACGCGCTCCAGGACAAGGTCGCCCGCGGCCAGGACGAGCTGAACGAGCTGCGCGGCGAGCTGGGCTCGATCGCCACCGCGCAGTACCGCTCCGGCGGTATCGACCCCTCGATCGCCCTCTTCCTCGCCTCGGATCCGGACAGCTTCCTCGACCAGGCCTCCGCACTCGACCAGCTGACGGTCAAGCAGACGGAGTCCCTGCAGAAGATCCAGGCCAAGCAGCGGACCCTCGCGCAGCAGCGCAAGGAGGCCCAGGACAAGCTCGGCGACCTCGCCGAGGTCCGCAAGCAGCTCGGCGAGAACAAGAAGAAGTACCAGGGCAAGCTGGCCGACGCGCAGCGACTGCTCAACAGCCTCACCGCCGCCGAGCGCGCGAAGATCCAGGAGGAGGAGGCGGCGAAGGACCGCGCCAGCCGCGCCACCAGCGAGCGCGTCCAGCTCGGCAACGAGGCCCCCGCCTCCAACCGCGGCGCCGCCGCCCTCTCCGCCGCCGCCACCCAGCTCGGCAAGCCGTACGTCTCCGGCGGCTCCGGCCCCAACTCCTACGACTGCTCCGGGCTGACCCAGTGGGCCTTCGCCCAGGCCGGCGTCAACATCAGCCGGACCACCTACACCCAGCAGAACGACGGGGTGAAGATCGGCCGCGGCCAGCTCAAGCCGGGCGACCTGGTCTTCTTCAACGGCCTGTCGCACGTGGGCTTCTACGCCGGGAACAACCAGATCCTGCACGCCCCGAAGCCGGGCACCGTCGTCCGCTACGAGTCGATGAACTACATGGGCACCTTCCAGTTCGGCGTCCGCATCTGACGCGTACCCACCGGGAGTGAGGCGCCTGACACCCCGGGCGCCACGCCCGCCGAGGACGACGCCCGAACGAGGGAATCGCCTCTCCCCACGCTGACGCCCTGCCCCGCCGGAGACCGAGGTCACCGGCGGGGCAGGGCTGTTCGACGCCTCCTCCGCCACCGGCGAGGTCTTTGGCCGCCCGGTAGTCGTCCGATTACTGTCTGGCTGCTGTGCGGCTCCCGCCCATCAGTCCGCCCGCTCCCGGGCGGCAGGGGGCCGCGCGTTCCTGCGTCAACTGCGTCAGCGGAAGGAAGTGCGGCTTCCTGTGGTGTCCCATCGCCGTCCCACCCAGTCAGGCATCCCCCGGAGCGTCCGCGTCACGGTCGTCTCGGCCGCGGCGGCCACCGCGGCCGCCACCCTCACCGGAGCCCCGGCGAGCGCCGACCCCAAGGACACCCGCGAGAGCGCCAAGGCCGCCGTCGACCGGCTCTACGGCGAGGCCGAGCGGGCCACCGAGCGGTACAACGAGGCCGGGGAGCGGGTGGCACGGCTGCGCGGCGAGGCCGACCGGGCCCAGGACGCGACCGCCCGCGGCCAGGAGGCCGTCAACCGGATGCGCAACGCGCTCGGCGCGATGGCGGGCGCCCAGTACCGCACCGGAGCCATCGACCCGGCCCTCGCCCTGCTGCTCTCCTCCGACCCGGACACCTATCTGGAGCGGGCCGCCGCCCTCGACCGGGCCGGTGCCCGCCAGGCGCTGACCCTGGACAAGCTCCGGCACGCCCAGCGCGGGCTCGCCCAGACCCGCGCAGAGGCCACCCGCGCCCTCGCCGAGCTGGAGCGCAACAGGGCTGCCGTCACCCGCCACAAGAGATCCGTCGAGGCCAAGCTCCGCCAGGCCCGCCAGCTGCTCGCCTCGCTGCCCGCCGAGGACCGCGCCTCCTTCGACCGGGCCTCCCGCTCCGGCCGCACCGGCGCCCCCGACCTCTCCGGCGTCGCCCCCGGCTCGGCCCGCGCGATGTCGGCCGTGGCCGCCGCGCACCGGGCGCTCGGCAAGCCGTACGTGTGGGGCGCCAACGGGCCCTCCGGCTTCGACTGTTCCGGCCTCATGCAGTGGGCCTACGCCCAGGCCGGGGTGAGCCTGCCCCGCACCTCCCAGGCCCAGCGCTACGCGGGCCGCATGGTGCCGCTCTCCCAGGCCCAGCCCGGCGACCTGGTCGCCTACCGCGCCGACGCCAGCCACATCGGCATGTACGTCGGCAACGGCCAGGTCATCCACGCCCCCTACCCGGGCGCCGCGATCCGCTACGACCCGGTCGGCATGATGCCCGTCTCCTCGGTCACCCGCGTCTGACGCCTCCCGGCCGCCGCGCCGACCCGGCCGCACGACCGGATCGGGCCGTCATCGGGCCCGGCGGCCCGCCTGGACCGGACCGCCGCCCGCCGCGGACCGTACGATCGGCAGGGTGGCCGGACTGGGACGAGGTACGCGAGCGGGGCGACCCCGGTTCCCCCGGCGTGCCGCGGGACTCCTGCTCGCTGCCCTGCTGACCGCCACCGCCCCCGGCTGCGCGCCCCCGGCCGGTGCCGACACCTCCCTCACCGTCCGGGAGCTCGACGCCACCCTGGAGCGCCGGGCCGCAGCCGTCCTCGCCAAGGACCCCGCGGGGTACCTGGAGTCGATCGCCCCCGAGGCCGAGAAGCTGCGGGCCGCCCAGCGCACGGAGTTCGCCAACCTCGCCGACGTACCCCTGGAGTCCTGGACGTACGAGGTGCGGGGAACGCCCGAGCAGGACGGAGACTGGGCCACCGCCGAGGTGGAGCTGCGCTACCGGATCGACGGGTACGACACCGCGCCCGTCGCCACCCGCCGCACCCTGGAGCTGATGCGTGAGGGCGACCGGTGGTACGTCACCGCCGACCGGCCCGCCGAGGGGGCCTTCGACCAGCTCTGGCACCAGGGGGAGGTGGAGGTCGTCCGGGGCGCCCACAGCCTCGTCCTGGGCGTCGGGCGCCCGCGGGAGGAGCTGCGCCGGATCGCGGACACCGTGGACCTCGCCGTACCGGCCGTCTCCGACGCCTGGCCGGGCGAGTGGGCGCGCCGGGTGGTCGTCCACGTCCCGGACTCGGTGAAGTCCATGGCAGGGCTGCTGGGCTCCCCGGAGAGCAGCTACCGGGGGATCGCGGCCGTCACCACGGGGGAGGCGGGGACCGGCGGGGAGCGCCCGGCCATCGCGGACCGGGTGATCGTCAACCCGCAGACGTACCCGTCCCTCGGCAGCTTCGGCCAGCGCGTCGTCCTGACCCATGAGACGGTCCATGTCGCCACCCGGACCAGCACCTCCGCCGCCACCCCCGTCTGGCTCTCCGAGGGCTTCGCTGACTGGGCCGCCTACCGGGGCGAGGACCGTGCCCCCGACCTCATCGCGCCCGCGCTGACCACGGCCGTCCGGGCCGGAGACGTACCCGACGCGTTCCCCGCCGACGAGGACTTCGGCTTCGACGGCGACCCCGACCGGCTCGCCCGGGCCTACGAGAGCGCCTGGACGGCCTGCGAGCTGATCGCGGAGCGGTGGGGCAAGGAGAAGCTGACCGCCTTCTACGCGGCCGTGGGGGCCCACTCCGGGCGGGACGGGTCGGTGGAGCAGGCGATGGACGCGGTGCTCGACACCACGCCGGAGCGGTTCACCGCCGACTGGCGCGACTACCTCGGCACCCGGCTCGGCTGAACCCCGGCGACCGGGGCCGCCTTCGCCGCCGCCCCCGGCACCGTCTCCCGCCACAGCCGCCGTGCGGCGATCACCGAGGCGGCCACCAGCAGCCCGTTCCGCAACGACAGGAGCGCCACGCCCCACGCGCCGCTCGCCACCACCTCGCCGAAGTACACCGGGAACTCCAGCACCGTCACCCCGGCCGCCACCAGCACCAGCACGGCGGGCCGCACCATCCCGCCGTTCCGGAAGGCCAGGCAGACCGCGGCCAGCCCGACCAGCCACACCACGTACTGCGGGCTGATCACCCGGCTCGTCGTCGTGAACAGCAGCACCGCCGTGAACGCGGCCTGCGCCGGGGTGTGGGCGGCGAACGTGCGGGCCCGCAGCCGCCACACCAGCAGCCAGCCCAGGGCGAGCGCGGCGAGCCCCAGCGCCAGAGCGGAGACCACCTCCACCCCCGGGCCGAGGAACTCCATCGACCCGTAGTGCAGCTCCACCCGCCCCTCCCACCCGAAGTGCCGCGCCAGGTGGAACCAGAGCGCCCCCAGCGACTCGATCTCCGTGCCCCGGTCCCGCTGGAAGGCGAGGAACGCGTACGCCCCCGGCATCCAGAGCCCGAACGCCACCGCCAGACCGGCCCCCGTCAGCGCCGCCGCCGACCAGGCCACCCGGGTCGGCCGCCCCCGCCGGACTCCCACCAGCACCAGCGCCGGCCACACCTTCAGCAGCCCCCCGAACGCGGCCAGCACCCCCATCACCCGGGGCCACCGCACCCCGGCCAGCAGCGCGGCCACGGCCACCGCCGTCACCATCAGGTCGTAGCGGGCGTAGACGGTCGGCCCCAGCAGCGGCACCCCCGCGATCCACACCCACGCGCCCGCCGTCCTCATCCCCGGCCGCCGCCCCGCGTACAGCAGCAGCCCGCACACCAGGGCGTCGCAGAGCAGCACGAGGGCGTAGAAGGCGGTCGCGTACCCCCAGAAGGGCAGCAGGGCGGGGGAGAGGAGCGCGAGAGCGGCCCCGGGCGGGTACTGCCAGGTGACGTCGTCCAGCGGATACGTGCCGGTCAGCAGCGTCTCGTACCAGCCCCGGTAGATCACCGACACGTCCACGGTGACGTCCGGGCCGGGGACGGTGAACACATGGAACACGCAGAGCAGCAGCGCGGCCCGGGTCAGCGCCCAGGCCGCGTACGGCGGGAGCCCGTACGGCAGGCGCGCGTACGGCGGACGTCCGTACGGCAGGAGTCCCGCGCCGACGGGTGATCGCCGTGCCGTCATCGCCGCTGCCCTCGATCGTCTCCCGGCCCCTGTCCGGCGGCCCATGATGCCGGGGAGCGAGGGCGGCGGCGGTGAAGCGCGGCCGTTCGGTACTGTCAGCCGCGATGGACAAGACCCTGATCGTGACCAACGACTTCCCGCCCCGCCCCGGTGGCATCCAGGCGTTCCTGCACAACATGGCGCTGCGGCTGGACCCCGACCGGGTCGTCGTCTACGCCTCCACCTGGAAGCGCGGCGAGGAAGGTGCGGCGGCCACCGCCGCCTTCGACGCCGAGCAGCCCTTCACCGTGGTCCGCGACCGGACGACGATGCTGCTGCCGACCCCCCGCGCCGCCCGGCGGGCCACCGACCTGCTGCGCGAACACGGCTGCACCTCCGTCTGGTTCGGCGCCGCCGCCCCGCTCGGGCTGATGGCCCCGGCGCTGCGCCGCGCGGGCGCGAAGCGGCTGGTGGCCACCACCCACGGCCATGAGGCCGGCTGGGCCCAGCTGCCCGCCTCCCGGCAGCTGCTGCGGCGGATCGGAGAGGGGACGGACACCATCACCTATCTGGGTGAGTACACCCGCTCCCGCATCGCCGCCGCCCTCACCCCGGACGCGGCCGCCCGCATGGTCCAGCTGCCGCCGGGCGTCGACGAGAAGACCTTCCACCCGGCCTCCGGCGGCGACCGCGTCCGCGCCCGCCTCGGCCTGACCGACCGGCCCGTGGTCGTCTGCGTCTCCCGCCTGGTGCCGCGCAAGGGCCAGGACACGCTGATCCTGGCCATGCCCGCGATCCTGGCGCAGCTCCCGGACGCGGTGCTGCTGATCGTCGGCGGCGGCCCGTACGCCAAGGAGCTGAAGCGGCTCGCCGAGGAGACCGGGGTGGCGGACTCGGTGCGGTTCACCGGGCCCGTGCCGTGGGAGGAGCTGCCCGCGCACTACGGGGCCGGGGACGTCTTCGCCATGCCGTGCCGGACCCGGCGTGGGGGGCTCGACGTGGAGGGGCTCGGGATCGTCTACCTGGAGGCGTCCGCGACCGGGCTGCCGGTGGTGGCCGGGGACTCGGGCGGCGCGCCGGACGCGGTGCTCGACGGCGAGAGCGGGTGGGTGGTGCGCGGCGGCAGCGCCGAGGAGTCGGCGGACCGGATCGTGACGCTGCTCCGCGACCCGGAGCTGCGGCAGCGCATGGGGGAGCGGGGCCGGGCCTGGGTCGAGGAGAAGTGGCGCTGGGACCTGCTGGCGGAGAAGCTCAGGACGCTGTTGTGACCGCACGGGGGCGGGCTCGCGGCTGACGCCCGCCGCCCTGCCGCGACCATACGGAGAAGGGCCCGTGCCCCGTACGCGGAAGGGTCCCGCACCGACTCCCGGTGCGGGACCCTTCTGTCGTGCGCGTACGCGTGACACCGCTCAGGCGCGGTAGATCGACTCCACCTCGTCCGCGAAGTCCTTCGCCACCACGTTCCGCTTCAGCTTCAGCGACGGGGTGATGTGGCCGGCCTCCTCGGTGAACTGGGTCGGCAGGATCCGGAACTTGCGTACGGACTCGGCCTTGGAGACCGCCGCGTTGCCGTCGTCCACCGCCCGCTGCACCTCCGCCAGCAGCTCCGGGTCCTCGCGCAGCGACAGGGCCGTCGAACCGGCGGGCTTGCCGTGCTCCTCGGCCCAGCGGCCCAGGAAGTCCTCGTCCAGGGTGACCAGCGCGCCGACGAACGGGCGGCCGTCGCCCACCACCATGCACTCCGCGACCAGCGCGTGGGCGCGGATGCGGTCCTCGATCACCGCGGGGGCCACGTTCTTGCCGCCCGCCGTGACGATGATCTCCTTCTTGCGGCCGGTGATCGCGAGGTAGCCGTCCTCGTCGAGCGTGCCGATGTCCCCGGTGTGGAACCAGCCGTCGGCCAGCGCCTCGGCCGAGGCCGACTCGTTGTTCCAGTAGCCGGTGAACAGGTGCTCGCCGTGGAGCAGCACCTCGCCGTCGTCCGCGATCCGCACCACCGAGCCGGGCAGCGGCTGGCCGACCGTGCCGATCTTCTGCCGGTCCCACGGGTTGAACGCGGTCGCCGCGCAGCTCTCGGTGAGGCCGTAGCCCTCCAGGACCGTGAAGCCGATGCCCCGGTAGAAGTGGCCGAGCCGCTCACCGAGCGGGGCCCCGCCGGAGATCGCGAACTCGCCCTTGCCGCCCAGGACGCTGCGCAGCTTCCCGAAGACCAGCTTGTCGAAGAGCTTGTGCTTGAGCTTCAGGCCGAGCGAGGGGCCCTGGGGAGTACCCAGCGCCCGGCTGTAGGCGATCGCCGTGTCGGCGGCCCGGTCGAAGATCCTGCCCTTGCCGTCCGCCTGCGCCTTGGCCCGCGCCGCGTTGTAGACCTTCTCGAAGACCCGGGGCACACCCAGGATCAGCGTCGGCCGGAACGAGGCCAGCTCATCGGTGAGGTTCTTGATGTCGGGGACGCAGCCGAGCCGGATCGGGGCCATCACCGACGCCACCTCGACCATCCGGCCGAAGACGTGCGCGGCGGGCAGGAAGAGCAGCACCGAGCACTCGCCCGTACGGAACAGCGGCTTCAGCCGCTCCACCACGTTGCCGCACTCCGCGAAGAAGCTGCGGTGGGTGAGCACACAGCCCTTGGGGCGGCCGGTCGTGCCGGAGGTGTAGACGATGGTCGCCGGGTCGTCCGCCTTGGCGCTGACCATCCGCAGGTCCATGGTCTCGTCCGAGACCTCGGCGCCCGCCTCGCCCAGGGTCTCCACCGCGCCCGCGTCGATCTGCCAGACGTGCGCGAGGTCCGGCAGCCCCTCCCGTACGGAAGCCACCGCCGCCGCGTGCGCGTCGCTCTCCACCAGCACCGCCACCGCGCCGGAGTCGCTGAGGATCCACTGCACCTGCTCCGGCGAACTGGTCTCGTAGACCGGCACGGTCACCGCGCCCGCGCTCCAGATCGCGAAGTCCAGCAGCACCCACTCGAACCGGGTGCGCGACATCAGGGCGACCCGGTCGCCCGGCTGCACGCCCGAGGCGATCAGCCCTTTGGCGGCGGTCCGCACCTCGGCCAGGAACCGGGTGGCGGTGACATCGGCCCACGCGCCGGCCACCTTGCGGCTCATCACCGCGACTTCGGGATGCTGAGCGGCGTTGCGGCGGATCAGATCCGTCAGATTGCCGTCCGTCGGGACCTCGTACAGGGCCGGAAGGCTGAACTCGCGCAAGACTGCTGCTCCTCATCGGGCTCCGGTGCCACGGCTCTGTGTGACGCACCGGCTGCGGTCCAAGAATGGCGGGTGCTCGGTGAGGGAGCACGACTGGACTGCCCGGACGTTACCCACCGGTACCAGGTTCCCGATAGGGGGGTCCGTCCAGATGTCTTGTGCATCACACAGGTGAATGGCCCTTTTCGCGCACAGTAGTCCACGGGCCCGACGACTCGAAAGCAACCGCAGGTCCGGCCGGATCTACCCGCCCGGGGGCGGGCGCCCTAGGGTGATCCGTATGCGAGGCAGCGAAACGGACGGGCCGGCGGAGGGCGTGCGGCGCGCCCACCGGATCCACGTCGTCAGCGACGTCCACGGCAACGCCGAGGCCCTGGCCCGCGCGGGGGAGGGGGCCGACGCCCTCGTCTGCCTCGGTGACCTGGTGCTCTTCCTCGACTACCGGGACCACTCGCGCGGCATCTTCCCCGCCCTCTTCGGCAAGGAGAACGCGAGCCGCATCGTCGCGCTGCGCACCGCCCGCCGCTTCGAGGAGGCCCGGGCCCTCGGCCGGGAGCTGTGGGCCGGCCGCGACCGCCACACCGAGATCCTCGGCGCCGTGCGCACCCAGTACGCCGAACTCTTCGCCGCCTTCCCCACCCCGACGTACGCCACCTACGGCAACGTCGACGTCCCCCACCTCTGGCCCGAGTACGCCCGCCCCGGCACCACCGTGCTGGACGGTGAGCGGGTGGAGATCGGCGGCCGGGTCTTCGGCTTCGTCGGCGGCGGCCTCAAGTCCCCGATGAACACCCCCTACGAGATCAGTGACGAGGAGTACGCCGCCAAGGTCGAGGCGCTCGGCCCGGTCGACGTGCTCTGCTCGCACATCCCGCCCGAGGTCCCGGAGCTGACGTACGACACCGTCGCCCGCCGCTTCGAGCGCGGCAGCCCCGCACTCCTGGAAGCCATCCGCGCCACCCGCCCCCGGTACGCGCTTTTCGGCCATGTCCACCAGCCGTTGGTCCGCCGGATGCGGATCGGTGACACCGAGTGCGTCAACGTCGGCCACTTCGCCTCCACCGGCACGCCCTGGGCGCTGACCTGGTGACCTGAAGGGCCCGGGGCGTGGACCGGAGCGCGGCGGGCACGCGATAGCCTGCACAGCGGCAGGATCCTGCCGCACGCGACCGGTAACACCGCACTGGAGGGCCACGGCGATGGCTGAACACACCAGCTCGAGCATCACGATCGAGGCGGCACCGGCCGACGTCATGGCGGTGATCGCGGACTTCGCCCGCTACCCGGAGTGGACCGGCGAGGTGAAGGAGGCCGAGGTGCTGGCCACCGACGGCCAGGGCCGCGCCGAGCAGGTCCGGCTCGTCCTGGACGCCGGGGCCATCAAGGACGACCACGTCCTGTCGTACACCTGGACCAGCGACCACGAGGTCAGCTGGACCCTGGTCAAGTCCCAGATGCTCCGCTCCCTGGACGGCACCTACGCCCTCGCCCCGCTGGGCGACGGAGAGCGCACCGAGGTCACCTACAGGCTCGCCGTCGACGTCAAGATCCCGCTCCTCGGCATGATCAAGCGCAAGGCCGAGAAGGTCATCATCGACCGGGCCCTCGCCGGTCTGAAGAAGCGCGTCGAATCCATCCCGCGGGGCTGAGCGCGATGCGTACGGTCCTGGTCACCGGCCCCGGCGGCGCAGGCCGTACCACCCTCGCGGCGGCGACCGCCCTGGCCGCGGCCGCGGGCGGCAGCCGTACCCTCCTGGTCTCCGCCGAGCCCATACCCGGCCTCCCCGGCGGTACGGAACCCACCGCGGTCACCGACCGGCTCGACCACGCCCGGATCGACTCCGGCACCCACTTCCGCGCCGAACTCTCCGCCCTCCAGGAGCGGGCGTCCGGCGTCCTGGACCTGGTCGGCGCCGGGCGGCTGGACGGCGAGGAGCTGACCGAGCTCCCCGGCTCCCCCCAGCTCGCCCTCCTCCACACCCTGCACCGGGCCGCCGCGGGCGACTGGTCCACCGCCGGATACGGCACCCTCGTCGTCGACCTCCCACCGCTCACCGAAGCCCTCGCGCTGCTGGCCCTGCCCGAGCAGCTCCGCCGCTATCTGCGCCGCCTGCTCCCGGCCGAACGCCAGGCCGCCCGCGCCCTGCGGCCCGTCCTCGCCCAGCTGGCCGGGGTCCCGATGCCCGCCCAGTGGCTGTACGAGGCCGCCGCCCGCAAGGACGCCGAGCTGGCCGCCGTCCAGGCCCTGGTCGAGGACGGCTCCACCACGCTGCGGCTGGCCGCCGAGCCCGGGCCCGCCGCCGAGGACGCGCTGCGCACCGCCCGCACCGGCCTCGCCCTCTACGGGCTCCGCGCCGAGCTGCTGGTGGCCAACCGGGTCCTGCCGCGCCACTCGCCCGACCCCTGGTTCGCCGCGCTCGCCGCCGAGCAGGAGAAGTGCCTGGGCCACTGGCACGAGGAGTGGGCCACCGAGATCCCGGTCCACGAGGCCCCCCACCTGGGCCGCGACCCCCGTACCGCCGACGACCTGGCCGCGCTCGCCGTCCCGGCGCCGGACGAGCGCGAGGCGGGCCGGGCACAGGACCCGTGGTGGATCGAGGGGGAGCCGGGGGAGGCCGCCGGGAGGGGGACACCCTCGGTGCTGATCTGGTGCCTGCCGCTGCCCGGCGCGGTCAAGGAGGAGCTGCGGCTGGTCCGCCGGGGCGACGAGCTGCTGCTGACCGCGGGCCCGTTCCACCGGATCATCAAGGTCGCCTCCGCGCTGCGCCGCTGCACGGTCTCCGGCGCCGCCCTCACCGACGGCGTCCTGCGCGTCCGCTTCACCCCGGACCCGGGGCTCTGGCCCCGTACACCGTGACCCGTACGCCCTGACCCGCACGTTCTGAACGGTCTGCGGCCGTTCGGGTAACGTCGGTGGTACGAACCCCGTCGGCGCAGGCCGTCGGCGGCCGGTACCCCGTGTCGCAGGAGTCCGTCATGAGTGAAGCCACCGATCGTCCCGTCGACGACGACGCGTGGGCCGACGCCTGCGCCGAGGACCTCGCCGCCGAGAAGGCCCGACGCCGCGCCCAGTACGGCCCGCAGCCCGGCTCCGCCGCCGAGGAGCTGCGCAAGCTGGTCGACGCGGTCGCCGACAAGGTCTCCGCCCTCCAGACCCCGTTGTTCGGCGCCGCCGCCCAGGGCGCGGTCCAGCAGGCCATCCGCCAGGCGCGGTCCGCCGTCGAGCCGGTCATCGAGCGCAACCCGCAGGTCTTCGACCACCTCGCCGCCGCCGGCAGCGAGCTGCTCGCCGCCTACCGCTCGGCGGTGGAGGGCCAGGAGAGCCGCTGGACCCGCACCGCGGCCGACCCCGCGGACGCCGCCACCACCGGGCCCGCCGGGAAGAGCACCGACAAGGCCGCCGACGACCCGTCCGACCCGCGTGACGATGGCCGCGGCGAAGGCCCCTCCGGCACCGAGCGCATCGACCTGGACTGATCGGTCCGGGCCGGGCCGGGGCCCCGCCTCGGGTACGGTTGGCCCTAGCGGGGCTCGACCGAAACTGAGGGATTCATGGGACTCACCATCGGCGTCGACATCGGCGGCACGAAGATCGCGGCTGGAGTGGTCGACGAAGAGGGCCGCATCCTCTCGACGTTCAAGGTGGCGACGCCCCCGACGGCCGAAGGCATCGTCGACGCGATCTGCGCGGCGGTGGCCGGGGCGAGCGAGGGACACGACGTGGAGGCCGTCGGCATCGGCGCCGCCGGTTACGTCGACGACAAGCGCGCCACGGTGCTCTTCGCGCCCAACATCAACTGGCGCCACGAACCGCTCAAGGACAAGGTCGAACAGCGCGTCGGCCTGCCCGTCGTCGTCGAGAACGACGCCAACGCGGCGGCCTGGGGCGAGTACCGCTTCGGCGCAGGCCAGGGCCACGACGACGTCATCTGCATCACGCTCGGCACCGGCCTCGGCGGCGGCATCATCATCGGCAACAAGCTGCGGCGCGGACGCTTCGGCGTGGCCGCCGAGTTCGGCCACATCCGGGTCGTCCCGGACGGTCTGCTCTGCGGCTGCGGCAGCCAGGGCTGCTGGGAGCAGTACGCCTCGGGCCGCGCGCTGGTGCGGTACGCCAAGCAGCGCGCCAACGCCACCCCGGAGAACGCCGTCGTGCTGCTCGGCCTCGGCGACGGGACCGTGGACGGCATCGAGGGCAAGCACATCAGCGAGGCCGCCCGCCAGGGCGACCCGGTCGCGATCGACTCCTTCCGCGAGCTGGCCCGCTGGGCCGGCGCCGGACTGGCCGACCTCGCCTCGCTGTTCGACCCGTCCGCGTTCATCGTCGGCGGCGGGGTCTCGGACGAGGGCGAGCTGGTCCTCGACCCGATCCGCAAGTCGTTCCGGCGCTGGCTGATCGGCGGCCAGTGGCGCCCGCACGCGCAGGTGCTCGCCGCCCAACTCGGCGGCAAGGCAGGGCTGGTCGGCGCTGCCGACCTCGCCCGCCAGGGCTGAGTCAGCCGCACGGTACGACGCGTCGGACGCCCGCCGCCGCCCTCGGGGGCAGCGGCGGGCGTCCGCCGTATCGTGGCCCGCATGGCTCTGACACCCCTGCCCGACTCCCGTACCGAGCCGGACGGTTCAGCCGTGATCCGGGTGCTGAGCTACAACGTCCGCTCGATGCGCGACGACACCGCGGCGCTGGCCCGGGTCATCCGCGCCTGCGCCCCCGATCTGGTCCTGGTCCAGGAGGCCCCGCGCTTCTTCCGCTGGCGCAAGGCGGCCGCCCGGCTGGCCCGGAGCAGCGGCCTGGTGGTGCTGAGCGGCGGCGCCCCCGCCGCCGGGCCGCTGCTGCTCTGCTCGCTGCGGGCGGCCGTCGAAAGCACCGAGGACGTGCTGCTGCCGCTCACCCCGGGGCTGCACCGCCGGGGCTTCGCCACCGCCGTCGTACGGATCGGCGGGGCCCGGCTCGGGGTGCTGAGCTGCCATCTGAGCCTCCAGCGCGACGAACGCCTCGCCCAGGCCGGGCTGCTCCTCGACCGGCTGGCCTCCCTGGGCGTGGAGCACGCGGTGGCGGGCGGCGACCTCAACGACGTACCGACAGGGAGGGCGTTCCGCCACCTGGCCGGAACGCTCCAGGACTGCCACGCGACCGCCCCCTGGGGCGGTGAGCCGACCTTCCCGCCCGGGGAGCCGCGCAAGCGCATCGACGCGGTGTTCGCGACCCCGGGCATCGAGGTGCTGGGCTGCGGGGTCCCGGACGGCCTGCCCGGGGTGAGCAGGGCAGACCTGAGGGCGGCCACCGACCATCTGCCGGTCCTGGCCGCCCTCAGGGTCCCTGCCGCGAAGTGACGCACACGACCGCGCCGCGCCCGGCCGAACGGGCGTCTACACGACAGCGCCGCGCCCCGGGTCGCCGTAGGTGTCGTCATCGTCGTCGTGCGGCATCCGGGCCACCAGGGTGGCGAAGCCGCCCAGGAAGCCGCCGACGCAGAGCGTGGTGAGCCACCACGTCATGTTCCACTGGAGCAGCACCGCCACGAGCATCAGCACCGGCCCGCCGATCACCGCGAGCCAGGCGAACTTCGCCGTGGTGTCGGCCTCCGGCAGCGGCGGCGGCTCCGGGGGCACGAAGTGGCCCTCCTCGCCGTCGTCCGGCTCGTCGATGCCGTCGTCCTTGGGCTCGGCCAGCTCGTAGTCCCGGGGCCCGGCGACCCCGGGCGCGAAGACGACCGAGCTGCCGAGCGGCTTCTTCTCCGGCGGCTTCGGGGGCGCCTTCCCCGACCCCTTGTCCGCAGGGTCCCCGGCCCGGCCGCCGTCCGGACCGGTCACATTGCGCTGGTCGTCCTCCAGCAGGGCCAGGTCCTCGACCGACTTGAAGGGCTTGGCGCCCGGCGGGTCCGGCGGCTCCTCCCCGTACCCCGCGACGATCGCGGCCCAGGCCGCCTCCTCGTCGAGCACCCGCTCCCCGTCGGTCGTCCTGTCCGGACCCGCGCTCTCCGGTCCGGCCTTCTCCGGCGCCGGGGCCTCCGGTCCGGCGCCCTCGGCGCCGGCCGGCTTCGTCCCCTCGGGGACGGCCGCGCTCTCCGTGGGGCGCGGCTCGCGCCCCTCGTCACTGCCCGTGCGTTCCGCGTCGTGCTCAGCCACCGGACGTGCTCCCCTTCATCCCGACGCTCGGTGCGAGACGGCCGATGAACCGGTAGCTCTCATCGAAGATCCGCTCCGCATCATGGTCCAACGTCGCCACGTGGTAGCTCTGTTCCAGCAGGATCTCCGTCACATCGGTGGAGGAGATCCGGCTCAGGATCCGCTCGCTGTCCGCGGGCGGGACGACATGGTCCTGGGGGCTGTGCAGCAGCACCACCGGCTGGGTCACCTGCGGCAGCTCGCCGTCGACCAGCTTGAAGAACCTCCGCACGGAGTGGGCGCAGTGCAGCGGCACCCGGTCGTACCCCACCTCGTGCGAGCCGGGGAGCGCGATGTCGTCGGCCAGCCCCTTCGTCGTACGGACGAGGTGGCGGGCGACCGGCAGCGCGTACGCCGAGAGGCCGTGCACCTTGTTGGCCGGGTTGACCAGCATCAGACCGCTGATCGCGTCCCCGTGCTTGGCCGCCAGCCGCAGGGAGAGCGCACCGCCCATGGAGAGCCCGAAGACGAAGACCTGCTCGCACCTCTCGCGCAGCGCCCGCAGCTCGCGGTCCACCTCGGCGTACCAGTCCTGCCAGCCGGTGACCGCCATGTCCTCCCAGCGGGTGCCGTGGCCCGGCAGCAGCGGCAGCGAGACGGTCAGCCCGCGCTCGGCGAGGAAGTCGGCCCAGGGGCGCAGCGACTGCGGCGAGCCGGTGAAGCCATGGCAGAGGAGGACGCCGACCTCTCCGCCCTCGTGGCGGAACGGCTCGGCTCCAGGGAGGACCGGCACCGGGGTCTCCTGTTCGTGAGGTGGGGCGGGGGCGGGCTGTGAGGACGGGGCGGGGCTCTGAGGGCTTGAGGTGGCGCGCGCCCCCGGGGGAGGGCGTGCTTGACGGATGACTTCACCGTACGCGACCGGACCGACACCGACCAGGGCCGTCACGGCCTCACCGACGGGACCGGGTTAAGGTCTGTCCGACAGCACACAGGAGGCACCACAGTTGATCTACGGCGCAATGAAGTTCTCCATCGGCGGGTCCCTGAAGCTCGCCTTCCGGCCGTGGGCGGAGGGTCTGGAGAACATCCCCGAGCGGGGGCCGGCGATCCTCGCGAGCAATCATCTCTCGTTCTCCGACTCCTTCTTCCTCCCCGCTGTCCTGGACCGCAAGGTCACGTTCATCGCGAAGGCCGAGTACTTCACGGCCCCCGGGGTGAAGGGCAAGCTCACCGCGGCCTTCTTCAAGGGTGTCGGCCAGCTCCCCGTCGACCGCTCCGGAGCACGTGGGGCCGGTGAGGCCGCCATCAAGGCGGGCATCCAGGTCATCGAGAGCGGCGGCCTCTTCGGCATCTACCCCGAGGGCACCCGCTCGCCCGACGGCCGTCTCTACCGGGGCAAGCCCGGCGGACTGGCCCGGGTCGCGCTCGCCACCGGAGCGCCCGTGATCCCGGTGGCGATGATCGACACCGAGAAGATCCAACCGCCCGGCCAGGTGGTGCCCAAGCTGATGCGGCCCGGGATCAGGATCGGCAAGCCGTTGGACTTCAGCCGCTACCAGGGCATGGACGGCGACCGCTTCATCCTGCGCTCGGTCACCGACGAGGTCATGTACGAGATCATGAAGCTCTCCGGCCAGGAGTACGTGGACATCTACGCCACCGCCGCCAAGCGCCAGATCGCCGACGAGGCGAAGGCGAAGGCCGAGGAGGCCAAGCGCGACCGCAAGCAGGCGCCGGCGGCGGGCGACGAGAGCGGAAGGGAACGGTCCGGCGCGTAAGCGCGTCGTACACCGTCGGGGGGCGAAATGGCCAGGCGTGAGCGGGTCGTACGGATGTCGGTCGAGCAGCCGCTGTGGCGTGCGCTGACGGGCTACCGCGTACTGACGATGGTCTACGCGGTGCTGCTCGCGATCTTCGGCAGGGACCATCTCGGCCGGCAGCCGTACGAACGGCCCTGGGTGGCCTTCGCCTATCTCGCCTTCCTCGCCGGGTGGACGCTCGCCACGCTGCCCAAGGTCCGCTCGGCGGCGAGCTGCACCAAGCGCTTCCTCGGCGCGGACCTCGTCGTCGCGCTGACCGGAATCATGCTCACCCCGATCGCGGACGTCCACTCCCAGACCTTCGACGGCCCGACGCTGCCCTCGATCTGGACGGCCGGAGCGGTCCTGGCCTTCGCCATCAAGGGCGGCTGGCGGTGGGCGGCCTTCGCCTCCACCTTCGTCGCCGCCGCCAACATCATCCAGCGCGGCGAGCCCAGCCGGGACACCTTCCACAACGTCCTGCTGGTCTGGGTCGCCTCGATAGCGATCGGGTACGTCGTCGAGGTCGCCCGCGCCAGTGAACGCACCCTGGCCCGCGCCCTGGAGATCGAGGCCGCCACCCGGGAGCGCGAGCGCCTGGCCCGGGACATCCACGACAGCGTCCTGCAGGTCCTGGCGATGGTCCAGCGCAGGGGCACCGCGATCGGCGGGGAGGCGGCGGAGCTGGGCCGACTGGCCGGGGAGCAGGAGGTGGCCCTGCGCACCCTGGTCTCCAGCGGCCTGGTGCCCCCGACCCGGGTCTCCGAGGACGCCGCCGAGGGAGCCGTCGTCCGCACGGTCGAGGTGGACGAGGGGAGTCCCGGCGACGGGGCCCCGTGCGACCTGCGCGCCCTGCTCGCCCCGCACGCCGGCTCCCGCACCAGCTTCGCGGAGCCCGGTGCCCCGGTCCTCCTCCCGGCACCGGCCGCCCGGGAGCTGGCCGCCGCCGTCAGTGCCGCCCTGGACAATGTGCGGGTGCACGCGGGGGAGGGGGCCCAGGCGTGGATCCTGGTCGAGGACGAGCCCGACGAGGTCGTCGTCACCGTCCGGGACGACGGCCCCGGCATCCCGGCGGGCCGCCTGGCCCAGGCGGAGGGCGAGGGGCGGATGGGGGTCGCGCTCTCCATCCGCGGTCGGCTGCGCGACATCGGCGGTACGGCCGAGGTGATCTCGGTGCCGGGGCAGGGCACCGAGGTCGAGTTGAAGGTTCCGAAAGCACAGGTTTCCCGGGGGAAGGCAGGATCGGCCCGATGAGCACGCAGAACGCACCACAGGGCACGGCAGCGCAGAGCGCACCGCAGCACGCACCGCAGGGCGAGCGGCAGGACGAGGGGCGGGCCGTCGAGCGGCCGATCCGGGTCATGGTGGTCGACGACCACCCCATGTGGCGGGACGCCGTCGCCCGGGATCTGGCCGAGTCCGGCTTCGACGTCGTCGCGACCGCCGGGGACGGCCCGCAGGCGGTCCGCCGGGCCAAGGCCGTGACCCCGGACGTCCTGGTCCTCGACCTCAACCTGCCCGGTATGCCCGGCGTCCAGGTCTGCAAGGAGCTGGTCCCCGCCCACCCCGGCCTCCGCGTCCTGGTCCTCTCGGCCAGCGGGGAGCACGCCGACGTCCTGGAGGCGGTGAAGTCCGGCGCCACCGGGTATCTCCTCAAGTCCGCCTCCACCCAGGAACTGACCGACGCCGTCCGCTCCACCGCCAACGGCGACCCGGTCTTCACCCCGGGCCTCGCGGGCCTGGTCCTCGGGGAGTACCGCAGGCTCGCCTCCGACCCCGCGCCCGCCGCCTCCGACGAGCCCAAGGCCCCGCAGCTCACCGACCGGGAGACCGAGGTGCTGCGGCTGGTCGCCAAGGGGCTGTCGTACAAGCAGATCGCGGAGCGCCTGGTCATCTCGCACCGCACCGTGCAGAACCACGTGCAGAACACGCTCGGCAAGCTCCAGCTGCACAACCGGGTGGAGCTGGTCAGGTACGCCATCGAGCGCGGCCTCGACGACATCTGACCGGAGCCGAAGGCCGGGACCGGGGGCCGGGCGGCCGGGCCGTCCGGCCCCCTGCGCGTCCGGGGCCGGAGCCGTATATTCGCGCTATGGAGATCCTGGCGTTCGGTGTGCAGTCGGATGAGAAGCCCCTGATCGAGAGCGCCTTCGCGGGGCTGCACGAGGTCCGCTGCCTGGACGTCTTCCTCAACCGGGACACCGCCCCCATCGCGGCCGGGTACGAGATCATCTCCACGAGCGTCAACGCCGACCTCGGCGCCCAGGTGCTCCAGACCCTCGCCGCCGGCGGCACCCAGCTGATCGCCCAGCGCTCCACCGGCTTCAACAACATCGACCTGGAGGTGGCCGAGCGGCTCGCCCTCCGCGTCGCCCGGGTCTCGACCTACTCGCCGTACTCGGTCGCGGAGTTCGCCTGGACCCTGGCCATGGCGGTGAACCGGCGCGTCATCCGGGCCGCGAGCCGCACCCGCGACTTCGACTTCCGGCTCGCCGGACTGCTCGGCCGGGACATGCACGGCCGGACCGTCGGCGTGGTCGGCACCGGCAGGATCGGGGAGGCGTTCACGAAGATCGCCCACGGCTTCGGGATGAAGCTCCTCGGCTGGGACGTCGTGGAGAACCCGGCCTGCCTGGAGCTGGGCATGGAGTACGTGGAGAAGGAGCGGCTCTTCGCGGAGGCCGACCTGGTCAGCCTGCACGTCCCGCTGCTCCCCGCCACCCACCACATCATCAACGAGGCAGCCCTGAAGTCGATGAAGGACGACGCGATCCTGGTCAACTCCAGCCGCGGCGGCCTCATCGACACCGCCGCCCTGGTCACCGAGTTGCGCGCCGGGCGCTTCCTCGGCGTCGGGCTCGACGTGTACGAGGCGGAGGCCGGGCTCTTCTTCCTGGACAAGTCCCTGGAGGGCATCGACGACGACACCCTGGCCCGCCTGGTGACCTTCCCGAACGTGATCGTCACCTCGCACCAGGCGTACTACACCGAGGACGCGGTGGGCCAGATCATCGACGCGACCGTCCAGAACGTCACCGACTACCTGGCCGGCCGCCCCAGCGAGAACGTGCTCGTGCCGCGCCGGTGACCCGGGGGCCCGGCGCGGCACGCCCCCCGGGGCTCAGCTCAGCACCGGCAGCCCCGCCAGCAGCTCCGTCACGATCGCGGACCCCCGCACGGTCAGCACCGACTCCGGGTGGAACTGCACCGAGGCGAACCCGGGCCCGCGCAGGGCGTGCAGCTCACCGCTCTCCTCGTCCCGGCTCACCTCGATCCCGTGCGCTGCCAGCTCGGCGGCGGCCGGGGAGTCGCAGCGGGCGGTGAAGCTGTTGTAGAAGCCGACCGTCTCCGGCCGCCCGAACAGCTCGATCCCGGTCTGCGCCCCCTGGTGCGGGACCGCCTTGCGCACGATGTCCAACCCCAGCTCCGCCGCGATCAGCTCATGGCCCAGGCACACGCCGAGCAGCCCGTACCGGTGCTCCCGTACCAGCTCGGCCGCCAGCTCCCGCAGCAGCCGCATCTTCGGGTCGCCCGGATCGCCCGGGTTCCCGGGGCCGGGGCCCAGCACGACCGGCCCCGCGTGCGCCCGTACCACCTCGCGCAGCCCCGGCTCGTCGTACCGGCGCACCGACACGTCGAGCCCCGAGGAGCGCAGCAGATGGGCCAGCATCGCGGTGAACGTGTCCTCGCCGTCCACCACCAGCGCCCGGCCGGCCAGCTCCCGGGTCCGCTCCTGCATCCGCAGCCAGAACGGGGCCAGCCCGCCGCGCCGGTCGTCCAGCGCCGCCTGCACCCGGGGGTCGGCGGCCAGCTGCGGTCGGTCCGCCTCCGCCTGGGGCCGTCCCGGCCGCACACCGAGCGCCGCCAGCACCCCGGCCGCCTTGGCATGCGTCTCGGCCACCTCGCTCTCCGGGTCCGAGTGGCGTACGAGGGTGGCCCCCACGGGCACCTCCAGCGAGCCGTCCGGGGCGATGTCGGCCGTACGGATCAGGATCGGGGAGTCCAGTGTCTGCGCCCCGTTCGCGTCCTGTCCCAGCAGGGCCAGCGCGCCCGCGTAGTAGCCGCGCCCGCCCCGTTCGTACCGCTCGATGACCCGGCAGGCGTTCTGCACCGGGGAGCCGGTGACGGTGGCCGCGAACATGGTCTCGCGCAGGACGTCCCGTACATCCAGCGAGGACCGTCCCCGCAGCTCGTACTCCGTGTGGGCGAGGTGGGCCATCTCCTTGAGCCGGGGTCCGACCACCACCCCGCCCATGTCGCCCACCGTGCACATCATCTTCAGCTCCTCGTCGACCACCATGGACAGCTCCTCGCTCTCCTTGCGGTCCCCGAGGAAGGCCAGCAGGCTCTCGGCGGTCGGCCCCCCGTCCGGGTAGCGGTAGGTCCCGCTGATCGGGTTCATCACGACCGTCCCGCCGGACATCCGCACATGCACCTCCGGGCTCGCCCCCACCAGCGTCCTGTCCCCGGTGTGGACGACGAACGTCCAGTACGCGCCCCGCTCGCCCGCGAGCAGCCGCCGGAACAGCGCCAGCGCGTCCGCCCGCCCGAACCCCGGGATCCCGCCCCGGAACGTCCGCCGGATCACGAAGTTCGCGCCCTCACCCTGCCCGATCTCGTCCCGGATCACCCGCCGGACGGTCTCCGCGTACTCCGCGTCCGCCACGTCGAAGCCCCGGTCCTCCACCGTCACGTCATGCGCGGGCAGCGCCGCCAGCACCTCCGCCAGCTCCAGCTCATGGCTCTCGTCCGCGACCAGCACGCTCAGCGGCGTCCCGTCGTCGGTCACCTCGAAGCCGCGCTCGGCGATCTGCCGGAACGGCACCAGGGCCAGGGCGGGCGACGCGCCCACCGGCAGCCCGGCCAGCCGCTCCACCTCCCGCACCCCGCCGATCAGCACCTCCACGTGATCGTGGTCACGGCCGGGGGTGCGCCTGCGCAGCAGCGCGAAGGGCGGGGCATCGTCGGCCAGCAGCCGGCGGACGAGGTCAAAGGCGGTACGGGACATGGGAGCGGGTTCCTTCCGAACGGTCCGTACGAGGGCCTCGTACGGGATTCACGGGGAGAGGAACGGCTCCGCAACGCAGAAAGGCCGCCCCTCGGGCGGCCTGCGCGGTGTCTGTCAGCGCGATGAGTCAGCGGGCCGCCGGATGAGCGGTCCACCACCAGTTCTGGATCGAGATCTGGATCTGTCGCGTCGACATGGTGCGACCCTAGCGGACGTTCCGGGCATCGGAGCGGGTGTCTCAACTATTGAGCGCTCGGGTGGACGCCTCCCGCGACCCCGTAATGTTGTCCGTGTGACCGTGAACGCCAATACCTCCGTCGCCGGTGGCAACACCTGGCGAGACCTTCCCGCGGCGCAGCAGCCCGAGTACCCCGACTCCGAGGCGCTGCGCGATGTACTCGCGGACCTCGCGTCGTATCCGCCGCTCGTCTTCGCGGGCGAGTGCGACCAGCTGCGCGCCCGTCTGGGAGCCGTCGCCAAGGGCGAGGCGTTCCTGCTCCAGGGCGGCGACTGCGCCGAGGCCTTCGACGCCGTGTCCGCCGAGCACATCCGGGCCAAGCTGAAGACGCTGCTCCAGATGAGCGCCGTCCTGACCTACGCCGCCTCCGTACCGGTCGTCAAGGTCGGCCGGATCGCGGGCCAGTACTCCAAGCCGCGCTCCAAGTCGACCGAGACCCGCGACGGCGTGACCCTGCCGACCTACCGCGGCGACTCGGTGAACGGCTTCGCCTTCACCGAGGAGGCCCGGGTCCCGGACCCGCAGCGGCTGAAGCAGATGTACCACGCGTCCTCCTCCACGCTGAACCTGGTCCGCGCCTTCACCACCGGTGGCTACGCCGACCTGCGCCAGGTCCACGCCTGGAACCAGGACTTCGTGAAGTCGTCCCCCGCCGGGCAGCGCTACGAGGCCCTGGCCCGCGAGATCGACAACGCGCTCAACTTCATGAAGGCGTGCGGCACCGACCCGGCCGAGTTCAAGGCGGTCGAGTTCTACGCCTCGCACGAGGCGCTGCTGCTGGACTACGAGACGGCGCTGACCCGCACCGACTCGCGCACCGGCGAGCTGTACGACACCTCCGGCCACATGGTCTGGATCGGTGAGCGCACCCGACAGATGGACGGCGCGCACATCGAGTTCGCCTCCCGGGTCCGCAACCCGATCGGCATCAAGCTCGGCCCGACGACCACCGTCGACGAAGCCCTCGGGTACGTCGACCGCCTGGACCCCGAGCGCGAGCCCGGCCGGCTGACCTTCATCGTCCGCATGGGCGCCGACAAGGTCCGCGACAAGCTGCCCGAGCTGGTCGAGAAGGTCACCGCCTCCGGGGCCGTCGTCGCCTGGGTGACCGACCCGATGCACGGCAACACCTTCGAGGCCGCCTCCGGCCACAAGACGCGCCGCTTCGACGACGTCCTGGACGAGGTCAAGGGCTTCTTCGAGGTCCACAAGGGCCTCGGCACCCACCCGGGCGGCATCCACGTGGAGCTGACCGGCGACGATGTCACCGAGTGCGTGGGCGGTGGCCACGAGATCTTCGTGGACGATCTCCACCAGCGCTACGAGACGGCCTGCGACCCCCGGCTCAACCGCAGCCAGTCGCTCGACCTGGCCTTCCTCGTGGCGGAGATGTACCGCGACCAGTAGTCCGGCGGGTATTCCCGGCAGACGCGGCTGTGGGGGGGGGGGGGGGGGGGGGGGGGGGGGAACCGAGCCGGTCGGGCGGGGTGTTGATTGGGCTTACGAGGAAACGGAGGGTGGG
>NZ_JBWKCM010000033.1:56395-65789 GCF_056436485.1 Streptomyces sp. NPDC043746
GGAACCTCCCCCCCACCCGTCCTCCGCGGTGCCCCCCCCAACGGCCTCTTCTCCCCCCCCCCCCCCCCCCCCCCCCCCCCCCCACAGCCCGTTCCGGGGCTTTTCCGCGACTCGCCAGGCAGGTAAGGTTAGGTTAGCCTCACCGACAAGACGGGGACGGCACCAGCGACCGACCCGCAGGGAGGTGAACCGCATGTACGTCTGCTCCTGCTTCGGCATCACCGAAGCGCAGGTCAAGAAGCATGCGGACGCCGGAGCCTGCACCCCGCGCCAGATCGCCTCGGCCTGCAAGGCCGGCACGGACTGCGGCGGCTGTGTCCGCCGGATCCAGGCCCTGCTGGGGCGTGACTGCTCGCGCCGTGACCTCGTGGGCCAGCAGCGGGAGCCCGTGGCGGCGACGGTCGGCCACCCGACGGCCATGCCGGTGGCGGCGGCCCCGGACGTGCGTCTCCCCGACGCGGCCTGACGGGTCCCGCCTGCTTCTACGGGGCCGGCTCAGCTCTCCGGCTGTTCGATCAGCTGCGCGATGTAGAGCGGCTCGCCCAGCTTCTCCACCAGCTCCAGCTGGGTGTCGAGATAGTCGATGTGGTGCTCCTCGTCCTCCAGGATGGACTCGAAGATGTTGGCCGAGGTGATGTCCCCCTTGGCCCGCATGACCTCGATCCCGCGCTTGAGGCGGTCGATCGCCTCCACCTCGACCTGGCGGTCCGCCTGGAACATCTCGGTGACCGTCTGGCCCACCCGGACATGGAAGAGCCGCTGGTAGTTGGGCAGCCCGTCCAGGAAGAGGATCCGGTCCGTGAGGACCTCGGCGTGCTTCATCTCGTCGAAGGACTCGGCCCGGGTGTACTTGGCGAGCTTGGTCCAGCCGAAGTTCTCCTGCATCTTCGCGTGCAGGAAGTACTGGTTGATGGCCGTCAGTTCGGCCGTCAGCTGTTCGTTGAGGAACTCAATGACCTCGGGGTCGCCCTGCATCGCAGAGGCTCCTTCCCAGCGTGATCGACAAGGTGGCCGCATCCTCGCACCGCGTCCACCGGCCGTCCAGTAAGTGCACGCTTAGTACGAGTTGACCCACCGTGCGTCCGCCCTGGTCATGACCACCCCTGCCTGTCTGTCACCATGGAGACATGGGTCAGCCGGAAAACCGGGAGAAGCGCGGAGCGGAACGGTCGGAGCTTCCACCAGGACAGCGACTGCAGCGCGGATGGCCGGTCACCCACTACGGGCCCGTTCCCAGGTTCAAACCCGAGCGGTGGGAGTTCCGGGTCTTCGGAGCCACCGCCGACGGGGACAAGCACTGCTGGAACCACCAGGACTTCACGGCGCTGCCCTACTCCTCCGTCGTCGCCGATCTGCACTGCGTGACGAAGTTCAGCATGGTCGGCGCCGAGTGGGGCGGCGTCCTGGCCCGTACGGTGCTCGACCTGGCGCCCCCGGCGCCCGAGGTCACCCATGTGATGGTCTGGGCCGAGTACGGCTTCTCCGCCAACCTGCGGCTGGCCGACTTCGCCTCCGACCGCTCGCTCTTCGCCACCCACAAGGACGGTGAGCTGCTCACCGCCGAGCACGGCTTCCCGCTCCGCCTGGTCGTCCCGCACCTGTACGCCTGGAAGGGCCCGAAATGGGTCCGGGGCGTCGAGTACATGACGGCCGACCGGCGCGGCTTCTGGGAGGAGCGGGGCTACCACAACATCGGTGACCCCTGGGCCGAGCAGCGCTACTCGTACCAGGAGGAGCCGGGGGACGGCCCCGAGCTGTAGAGGCCCCGGAGGCCTGCTACACGGTCGCCCGCAGCGCCTTGAGCCGGGCCACGTCAGCCGCGTGCCCCTCCTTGCCGCCCGGCGTCTCGATGATCAGCGGCACGCCCTCGGTCGCCGGGTGCGCGAACAGCTCCCGGAACGGCTCCGCGCCGATATGACCCGAGCCGATGTTCTCGTGCCGGTCCTTGTGGGCGCCCACGACGTCCTTGGAGTCGTTGGCGTGGATCAGCTTCAGCCGCCCCTCACCGACCGTCTCCACCAGCAGGTCGAGCGTCTGCCGCATCCCGGAGGGACCGGTCAGATCGTGGCCCGCCGCGTAGATGTGGCAGGTGTCCAGGCAGATCCCCAGCTTGGGGTGGGCGTCCAGCGCCTCGAAGTACGGTCCGAAGTCCCCTGCCCGGGAGCAGAGCGAGGAGCCCTGGCCCGCCGTGGACTCCAGCAGCAGATCCGGGTCGTCGTCATGGGTCAGCTCGTCCAGCAGCGGCCGCATGTGCTCCCGTACCTGGGCCAGCGCCTGCGACCGGGGCCGCCCGCCGGTCGCGGAGCCGGTGTGCACGACCACGCCCAGCGCGCCGATCTCCCTGGCCCGGCGCAGCGAGTGGCGCAGGGAGTCCACGGACTTCTCCACGGTCGCCTCGGTGTGCGAGCCGAAGTTGATCAGATACGGGGCATGGACGTACGCCGGCATCGAGGAGGCCGCGCGCTCCGAGCGGAACAGCTCGTCCTGCGCCGGGTTCCCGGCGGGCGTGGCCCAGCCGCGCGGGTTGGCGACGAAGACCTGCACGGCCTCGGCCGCCAGCTCCCGGGCGTAGGAGAGACCGACCTTGGCGAGCCCGCCGGCCACCGGGACATGTCCGCCCACGGGGTTGCGCAGAGGGCCTTCTTCGGAGGTGCGCATGTGGTTCTAGAGCCCCTTGGTCCTGATCGTGATGGTGGAGCCCTCGGGGGCCTGTTCGCCGCCCCTCACGGACTGGCGCGCGACCGTGTCGCTGAACGAGAGGAACGGCCGGTCGACCTTCACCTGGAAGCCCGCCTCCTCCAGGGCGGCCCGGGCCTCGTCGACGTCCCGGCCGGTGACGTCGGGGACGTCCAGCATCCGGGGGCCCTTGGAGACGGTCAGCTCGACCGTGTCGCCCTGCGCGGCCTCGGCGCCCGCGCCCGGGGACTGCTGGGCGATCTTCCCGGCGGCCTCGGCCGAGTGGACCCGGCCGGGCAGCACCTGGACCTTCAGCCCCTCGCCCTCCAGCTCCGCCGTGGCGTCCTCGACCGAGAACCCGGTGACGTCGGGGACGTCGATCGGGCTGCCCTTGCTGACGACCATGGCCACGGCCGTGTCCGGGTTCCGGTCGGTGCCCGCGCGGGGTTCCGTACGGATCACCTCGCCGCGCGCCACGTCCTCGCTGAACTCCCTGGTCACCATGCCGGGGACCAGGCCCACCTTCTTCAGGGAGCGCCGGGCGTCCGCCAGGGAGGAGCCCGCCACATCGGGCACCCGGACGACCTCCGGGCCGCGCGAGACGATGAGCTTCACCGACCCGTTGCCCCGGATGCGGTCACCGGAGGCGGGGTCGCTGCCCACCACCGCGCCCCGCTCGACCGTGTCGCTGAAGACCCGCTCGACGCCCGCCAGCCCGAGCCCGGCGTCCGAGAGCCGCTTCTCCGCGGCCTGCTGGGTCTGGCCGAGCAGCGAGGGCACCTGGGTGAACTGGCCGGAGTTGATGTACCAGACACCCACCCCGATGCCGAGCGTCAGCAGGACGGCGGTGACGAGGGTGACCAGCCTGCCGTGCGGGCCGCCGAACGGGCCGCGCCGACCGGCCCGCCGCCGGGGCGGGGCGGGGGGCGACGGCATCTCCAGCCGACTGGTCCGGTGCACGCCGTCCCCGGGCCCGTCCGCCGGAAGGGCCCGGGGGATCACGCTCGTACGGTCCTGCGCGCCGTCGTGGACGTCCGACAGCGCCTGCGGCGGTACGGCGTCCAGCTCGGCCTCGGTCAGCTGGGCACGGGCCTCCCGGGCCTCGGCCAGGAGCAGCACCGCGTCGTGCGGGCGCACCTCGGGGTTGCGGGCGGTGGCGCTCGCCACCAGGGAGTCCAGCGCCACCGGCAGCCCCGGCACGACGGCGGACGGGGCCGGGACGTCGGTGTTGAGGTGCTGGTAGATGACCTGGGCGGCGTTCTCCCCGGTGTGCGGCTTGGCGCCGGTCAGCATCTCGTACAGCACGACCCCGCAGGCGTACACGTCGCTGCGGGTGTCGGCGCTGCCGTGCTCGATCTGCTCGGGTGCCAGATACGAGACCGTGCCGAGCAGCGAACCGGTGGTGTCGGTGGCCGTGCCGACCGCCCTGACCAGCCCGAAGTCCGCGACCTTGACCCGGCCGTCGTCCCCTATCAGGACGTTCTCCGGCTTCATGTCGCGGTGCACGAACCCCGCCCGGTGGGCGGCGCCGAGCGCGGCGAGGACCGGCTCCAGGATGTCCAGCGCGGCCCGGGGCTGGAGGGCGCCGCGCTCGCGCAGGACGTCGCGCAGGGTGCAGCCCGGGACGTACTCCATCGCGAGGTAGACGTACGCACCCTGGGCGCCCTGGTCGAAGACCCCGACGACGTTGGGGTGGGCGAGGCGCGCCACCGACTTGGCCTCGCGGATGAACCGCTCGACGAAGGCGGCGTCGGTGGCGAGCGCCGGGTGCATCACCTTCAGCGCGAGCACCCGGTCCAGGCGGGTGTCCACGGCCCGGTAGACCGTGGCCATCCCGCCGACGGCGATGCGCGCCTCGATGCGATACCGGCCGTCGAGCAGCTGCCCGACGAGCGGGTCCTGGAGGGTCGTGTCCACCCCGAGAGTCTACGAGCCGCCACCGACACCCCGGACGGGCCGGGCACCTCGGGGGCCGTTCCCTTACCGACCTGTGACAGGGACACGCCCCAGGTGACCGGCCCGGGCGGTCCCTGCTCCTCAAGCTCCCCCGCGGACGGAGGAGCAGGGGTGCGGAGGCGGCGCCCCCGACCGCGTACCGGCGCTCAGAAGGCCGGGCGCTCCGGATCCAGCGCCGCCCGGCCCTCCACCGGTGAGGACGCCTCCGCGTAGTGGCGGCGCGGGATGCGCCCCGCCCGGTACGCCAGCCGGCCCGCGTCCACCGCGTGCCGCATCGCCGCCGCCATCAGCTCCGGCTCCTGGGCCCGGGTCACCGCCGAGGCGAGCATCACCGCCGCGCACCCCAGCTCCATCGCCAGCGCCGCGTCCGAGGCGGTCCCGGCGCCCGCGTCCAGGATCACCGGCACACCGGCCCGCTCCACGATCAGCTCGAAGTTGTGCGGGTTGCGGATGCCCAGCCCGGAGCCGATGGGGGAGCCGAGCGGCATGATCGCCGCGCACCCCACGTCCTCCAGCTTCCGCGCGAGGACCGGGTCGTCGTTGGTGTACGGCAGCACGGTGAACCCGTCGTCGACCAGCAGCTCGGCCGCGTCCAGCAGCTCGATCGGGTCGGGCAGCAGGGTCCGCTCGTCGGCCATGACCTCCAGCTTGATCCAGTCGGTGCCGAGCGCCTCCCGGGCCAGCCGGGCGGTGAGGACGGCCTCGCCCGCCGTGTAGCAGCCCGCCGTGTTCGGCAGCACCTGGATGGAGAGCCGCTCCAGCACGGAGAGGACCGACCCCCGCACGGTCGGGTCGAGCCGGCGCATGGCGACGGTGGTCATCTCGGTCCCCGAAGCGATCAGGGACCGCTCCAGCACCTCCAGGCTCGGCGCCCCGCCGGTGCCCATGATCAGCCGGGAGCCGAAGGCGGCCGGTCCCAGGGTGAAGACGTCGTCGGACATGGTCAGCCTCCCTGCACGGCGGTCAGGACTTCGACGCGGTCGCCCTCGCCGAGCGTGGTGGCGGCCCACCGGCCGCGCGGCACCACGCACTCGTTGACGGCGGCGGCGACCCCGGAGGGCGCGGTGGTCAGGGTGGCGACGAGGCGGTCCAGCGCGGTGCCCGCGTCGAGGGTGCGGGGCTCCCCGTTGACCGAGACGGATACCTGAGGGCTCATGCGGACTGCTCCTGGAGTACGGGGGTGTCGACGGCGGAGGTGAACCGGTCCGGGGTGAACGGGCGGGCCACCTCGGGCAGCTCGCCGGTGGTCAGCGCCTCGGCCATCGCGTCGCCCGTGACAGGCGTCAGGAGCACGCCGTTGCGGTGGTGGCCGGTGGCGAGGAGGAGGCCGGGCAGGGCGGTCGGGCCGAGCAGCGGGGCGTTGTCGGGGGAGGCGGGGCGCAGACCGGCCCGGGTCTCGGTCAGCGGCAGCTCGGTGATGCCCGGCACCAGCTCATGGGCGTCGCGCAGCAGCTCGTAGACCCCGCCTGCGGTGACCGTGGTGTCCCAGCCCATCTCCTCACTGGTGGCGCCGACGACCAGCTCGCCGTTCTCCCGCGGTACGAGGTAGACATGGCCGCCCCGGACCACGGCTCGCACGGTCCGGCTGAGGAAGGGGGCGTACGCCGGGGGTACGGTCAGCCGCAGGACCTGGCCTTTGACCGGGCGGACCGGCGGCACGGCTTCCTCCGGGAGCCCCGCGAGCCGCCCGCTGAGGCTGCCCGCCGCCAGCACGACCTGGTCGGCCCCAACCTCCGTACCGTCACCGAGCACCGCTCCCGCCGCCCGGCCTCCGGCGACGGTGAGCCGCTCGGCGGGGGCCCGGCGGAACACCACCCCGGCCCGTTCGCAGGCGGCCAGCAGCGCGGCGGCGAGCCGGCGCGGGTCCACCTGGTGGTCACCGTCCACCCGCAGCCCGCCCCGTACCCCCGGCGCGAGCATCGGCTCCAGACGGCGGCACTCCCGGCCGCTCAGCCAGGCCGACTCCAGCCCCGAGCGCTCCTGGAGGGTGTGCAGCTCCCGCAGATGCGCCCGGTCGTCGGAGTCCAGCGCGACCGCCAGCGTCCCGCAGGTGCGGAAGCCGGTCTCCCGGCCGCTCGCCGCCTCCAGCTCCGCGACGAACTCCGGATAGCGGGCGGCGGATGCGAGGTTGAGGCCCAGCAGCATCTCCTCGCCGTAGTGCAGTTCGGTGACGGCGGCCAGCATGCCCGCCGCGACCTGGGCGGCCCCGCCGCCCGGATCGGGGTCGGCCACGGTGACGGCAAGCCCGCGCTGGGCCGTCCGCCACGCGGTGACCAGACCGATGATTCCGCCCCCGATGACGAGGACGTCGGATCCTGAGCCTCCCCCCGGGTTTCCGGAGGTCCTCCCCGAGACGCGCATGGGTGTCCAGCCCCTCCCTTCGCCGGCATGACCCGGATCAGGTTCGTACGGTCGGAGGCCGCCCAGCCTCCCTCTCAGCCCGGTGCGTCCGGGCTCCCGCGAGTGTTCTACCGTTGCCAGCCTAAACCCACCCGCCCGCGGCACAGTCAAGGGAGCAGCCACCGTGGCCCGTTCGCTCGACGGACTCGTCCTCACCCCCGTCGCCGACCAGGCCCCCGGCCAGGTGGGCACCCGGACCCGCTTCACGTACCACGAGCGCGACGGCCGGATCTGGGCCGAGTACGCGGGCGGTGACGTGGTCCACGGCCATCTCGTCGGCACCCGCGACGGAGACGGACTCGACTTCCGCTACGTCCAGCTCAAGCAGGACGGAACGACCTCTTCCGGACACTGCCTCTCCACCGTCACCGAACTCGCCGACGGCCGGGTCCGGCTGGAGGAGCGCTGGGAGTGGGAGTCCCAGGAGGGCAGCGGGACCAGCGTGGTGGAGGAAGTCGCCGACTGACGTCGCGTCAGCTGAATAGACTGGTACACGTGAGCGAGCAGACGGAACACCACGCGGCGCGGGAGCGCACACGGAACGTCGTGATCGTCGGAGCGGGCATGGCGGGCGTGCAGACCGCCGTCGCCCTGCGGGAGGCCGGTTTCACCGGACCCGTCACGTTGATCGGCGCCGAACCCCACCAGCCCTACGACCGGCCGCCGCTGTCCAAGGCGGTGCTCCTGGGCAAGGCCGAGGACTCCGCCTTCGACGTGGACTTCGAGGAGCTGGACATCACGCTCCGCCTCGGCCTGGACGTCACCGCCCTGCGCGCCGCCGACCATCTGCTGGACACGGCCGAGGGGGCCGTTCCCTACGACACGCTGGTCCTGGCGACCGGCGCCGAGCCCATCGCCCTGCCCGGCGCCGAGGGCGTCCCCGGCGTCCATCTGCTGCGCACCCTGGACGACGCGGCCCGGCTGCGGCCCGTCCTGGAGCAGCAGCACGACGTGGTGGTCGTCGGGGCCGGGTGGATCGGCGCCGAGTTCGCCACCGCCGCCCGCGCCGCCGGCTGCGCGGTCACCGTCGTGGAGGCCGCCGCCCGCCCGCTGGCCGGGACGCTCCCCGCCGAGGTCGCCGCCCCGATGGCCGGCTGGTACGCGGAGAGCGGCGCCCGACTCCTCACCGACGCCCGGGTCGAGCGGGTGGAGCCGGGCAGGGTGGTCCTCGCGGACGGCCGGGAGCTGCCCGCCGGGGCCGTCGTCGTCGGCATCGGCGCCCGCCCCGCCACCGGCTGGCTCACCGGCTCCGGGATCGAACGCGGCCCGGACGGCTCGATCACCGCCGACAGCGCCCTGCGCACCTCCCTGCCCGATGTGTACGCCGTCGGGGACTGCGCCTCCTTCCCCTCCGCCCGCTACGGCGAGCGCCTGCTGATCCACCACTGGGACAACGCCCTCCAGGGCCCGCGCACCGCCGCCGCCGCGATCCTCGCCGCCGGGAGCGGTGAGCCGCTCCCGGTCCACGACCCCGTCCCGTACTTCTGGTCCGAGCAGTTCGGCCGTTTCGTGCAGTACGCCGGCCACCACGCCCACGCCGACACCCTGGTATGGCGCGGCGACGGCACGGAGGCCGCCTGGTCGGTCTGCTGGCTGCGGGCCGGGGCCCTGGTGGCCCTGCTCGCGGTGGGGCGCCCGCGCGACCTCGCCCAGGGGCGCAAGCTCATCGAGTCCGGGGCCGTCCTCGATCCGGAGCGGGTGGCCGACCCTGCCGTACCGCTGAAGTCCACCGCCCTGTGACGCCTCCGGGCCCGGTGCGCGTGACCCCCGTACGGTCGGCCCGGCTACCGGCTGTCAGTCCCGGATGGCACGCTTGTCCCTGTGACCGAGATTGACGCAAAGACCGATGCTCTCGTCCCCGCCTGGCTCCACCTCCCCGACATCGCGGACATGCTCGATGTCGAGGTGACGCGCGTCCGGCAGCTGGTCAAGGAGGGCCAGCTCATCGCCGTACGCCGTGGTGAGAACCGGACACTTCAGGTGCCTGCCGCCTTCATCGACGGCAACAAGGTGGTCAAGGGCCTCTCCGGCACCCTGACCCTCCTGAGGGACGACGGCTTCTCCGACGAAGAGATGCTGGAGTGGCTCTTCACTCCCGACCCGACCCTGCCCGGCACCCCCGCCCAGGCGCTGAGCGAGAATCGCGGTACGGAGGTGAAGCGCCGCGCCCAGGCGCTCGCCGTCTGACCGACACGATCAGGAAGCGGGGGGGGGGGGGGGGGGGGGGGGGGGGGGGGGGGGGGGGGGGCGAGGGGGGGGGGGGGGGGGGGGGGGGGGGGGGGGGGGGGGAAAAACAAACCCCCCCCCCCCCCCCACCCCCCAGACAGAAGAAGCGGCAAAAAGGAGAACGCTGGGTTGGGGT
>NZ_JBWKCM010000034.1:0-59121 GCF_056436485.1 Streptomyces sp. NPDC043746
CAGTTGCACTCGCGTCATACATGACGGTCTACCGGGCCAGACTGTGCCACGAAGCCGCATCCCGCAGATTGATCACGACTCGATACGCTCCCTAGACTCCGGCACTATGACGGCCGCCACTCCCGCATCGCCCATCCCGGTCGCGCCTGCCGGCCTGACCGACCGGGCCAGAAGGTTCGTCGAGGTGGACGGCGTTCGTGTTCCTCGGCAGGGCCTGGGGCAGCACCGGGAGAGGTGGATCGAGAACGGAGTTCCGGCCGTGGAATTCGACCGGGCCGCGGCCTTCCAGGACCGTTGGGGCGGTCTTGCGCTGCCGCCTGCCCCGTTCTACGAGGGCGGTCCGCGCATCCTGGGCGCCGACTGCCCCGAGGGCTCGGCCGCTGAGGGCTGGTCGTTTCGGGCGGGAAGCTGTCGGGTGTCCATGGCCTACGGATTCATGATCGGCTCCGACGGCGCATTCGGGATCGATGCCTACCGCTGGACACCGCTGCATGCCAGCACAGACGGATGGGTGGAATCCTTGGCGCTCGCCGCCCATGCCGGTCGCTGGGCCAAGACCGTGACAAGGATCAAGGGGAAGGCCGTCGAGTCATTGGACCTCGTCGGCTTCGAGCCGGTGCCTGAAGTACAGGGCGTTACGGACACGTGGTGGCGGGGCAAGGACTCGCTCATCGCCCTCTACCGAGGCGAGGCCGTCGGCATGGACGCTCCTCGGTGCCTTGAAGCCCACATGTACGGCGGCCTCGACGAGTGGGGGCTTCACGGCGGCTGATCGCCGACACCACCGAATCTCAGCACGATGTCGCCAGTGATCATGAAGACTCTGACTGAGCTGGCTCGCAGCATCACTCACATGAGGGGTTTCAGCCCAAAACTTCTGGTGGATTCCCATTGATTCTGGACAGTTAAGTCCATGGGGTTGGGTGGGACGAGTGATACGGCACCGCTGGACGTTGGCGAATTCGAGGTCGGTTGGCGGGATGCCAGAGGTGAACACCGCCGACCGCTGAGTGAGGCGGAGGAGGTCGAGTTCGAGACGGGACTGCCAGTACGTGGCTTCCCTTCATACCGCGGTCAGCGGAACTTCCCGGGCCTGTACTGGTCGGCCACGACGGGCGGGCATGTGGGGTTCGAGTCGTGGCTGGAGCGGGATCACGCGATGCTGCTGGACTTCACACCCGAGGTGACTGGGCTGCTGTCGCAGCCACTATGGCTGTTCTGGCAGAACGACAAGGGCCGGGCAATCTCCCACGCGCCGGACTACTTCGCACGCTTCGACGACGGCCGGGGGTTGCTGGTGGACTGCCGGCCTCTGGACCGAGTGGACGAGCGATCGGCGGCCAAGTTCGCGGTGACGCGGCTGGCGTGTGAGGCGGCGGGCTGGGGCTATCGGGTGGTCGGGATGGTGGACCCGGTCCGTATGGCCAATGTCCGCTGGCTGGCCGGATATCGGCACCCTCGGCATGCGACCACCGCGGGGATGGCCGAGCGGCTGATGGCGGTGTTCTCGGTGCCCTCACCGCTGGTGGGGCAGGCGTCGCTGTTGGGTGATCCGATTGCGGTGTTACCAGCGGTGTTCCATCTGCTCTGGGCTGGGCGACTCCGGGCGGACCTGTCGAAGCCGCTGACGGACACGACGCTGGTGTCGCGGGTGGAGGCGTGGTGAGCGGACGGGCGGCTCTGCGCGTCGGCGACCAGGTCCGGCTCGACGAGCGGCTGCACACCGTGGTCGGGTTGTCAGGGACGCTGGTGCGGCTGGCCGACGAGGATGGACGGGCGAGTCTGGTGCTGCTGCCTCACCTGCTGGCCGCCGAAGGCTTCGAGTTTCTTGGTCAGCGGGACGGGTCACCGGTAGTGGCGCCCTTCGCGTTGCTGGACACCGTTCCGCCGCTGGAGGCAGAGAAGGCCACCGCCTGGGAACAGCATCTACTGGAGCTGGAGTCCGGGCGGCAAAGCGGTATCGGAGCCGGGGCGGGGCCGCGGCCGGAGTACGACCCGGCCCGGCATACCTTGGAGGTGCGGATCGCCGCGAAGGCCACCGAGTTGCGTGCCCTGGGCTGGACGGTGAGCGCGCGGACGGTCGAGAGGATGCGGACCCGCTACCGGGATCAAGGGGTCTGGGGGCTGGTCGATCACCGCAAGACCCGTCTGTCCTCGCCGACGGGCCGGGCTGATGAGCGGGTGGTGGCAGCCGTCGCGGAGGTGCTGGCCTGCCAGCTGAACGAGTCGACTGGGACACGAGGCCGGGTGCGGCGCCGGGTCGAGGCCCTGCTTGCCGAGCAGCACGGGGCCGGGGTGGTGCCGATGCCGTCGAAGACGACGTTCTACCGGCTTGTCGAGGCAGTGAGCGCGGGCACGCACGCCTTCGGTTCAGCTGCTTCCCGCCGCTCCCAAGCTCGTCGGCCCGAGGGAATGTTCACGCCGTCCGCGGCCTGCCGACCGGGCGAGCTGGTGCAGATCGACACGACTCCACTGGATGTGCTGGTGATCCTGGAGGACGGGGTGAGCGGTCGTCCGGAACTGACTATCGCCGTTGACGTGGCGACCCGGACAATCTGCGCGGCGGTGCTGCGGCCAGCGGGCACCAAGGCGGTCGATGCGTCGCTGCTGCTGCCGAAGATGCTGGTCCCCGAGCCGCTGCGGCCAGGCTGGCCGGAGGCCCTGGCCCTGTCGGCGACGCTGATTCCGCACGCCCGGCTGCTGGACATCGACGCCCGGCTGGAGCAGGCCGCCGCGAAACCAGTGATCGTCCCGGAAACCATCGGCATCGATCACGGCAAGGTGTTCGTCTCCGACGCGTTCATCGCCGCCTGTCGGTCGCTGGGCGTCTCCGTGCAGCCCTCGCGGCCCGCCACTCCGACGGACAAGGCCATCGTGGAGCGGACGTTTTCCTCCATCAACACCCTGTTCTGCCAGCACGTTTCCGGCTACACCGGCTCCAACACGGACCGCCGCGGCGCGGGTGTCGAGGCGGTATGGACGCTCGCGGAACTCGATGACCTTCTTCAGGAATGGATCGTGGCCTGCTGGCAGCAGCGGCCGCACGACGGGCTTCGTAGTCCGTTCCTACCCGGCCGGTCGATGTCACCCAACGACGCGTACGCGCTGCTTGTGGCCCGCACCGGCTACGTCCCGCTGCCGCTGAGCGGTCTCGACTACCTCGAACTGCTGCCGGCGGTCTGGCGGTCGGTGAACGACTACGGAATCCGTATCGACCGTCGCACCTACAACTGCCCGGAGTTGGCTCCGCTACGGCGCCAACCTTCGGGATTGGCCGCGAAAGGCGGTCTCTGGGAGGTCCACTACGACCCCTACGACCTGTCTCAGGTCTGGGTACGCAACGCGCGCACCGGAGAGTGGATCACGGTTCCGTGGACACACCGGCACCTGGTCTCGACACCGTTCGCGGACTTCACCTGGCGCCGAGCCCGGGACCTGCTTGCGATGCGGGGCCAGGACGACACCAACCAAGCCGCCGTGGCCGCAGCAGTCGACCAGTTGCTGACGCGGGCGGAAACCGGGCCGGACCGCCGTATCGCGGCCCGTACCCGCGCCGCCCTGGAGCCCGCCCGGTCCGTCCCTGCTCTGCCGCAGGCTTCAGCTCCGGAAGACGCCGAGGACGAGACCACCGTCCTGGGGCAGCCGTCGAACGTCATTCCCTTCGGCGTCTTCGACGCCTTCACCGACGGGAGCCGCCTGTGAGCGAGGCTCCGCCACAGGACATCGCCAACCCGCAGATGTCACTGACCACGAAGGAAGGCTGGCGGGCGTTCGTCGACGAGAACCCTGATCCCCCGCCGTCACTCCCGTCCGGCACCGTCCTGGACGAGGGCGAGCTGGAGTCCTACAGGGAAGCGCGGGTCGACTACCACACACGATCCGTCATCGTGAACACTCCCACGATCCGCGGCGTCGTCACTACGGGTCGCAAACGCATCGTGCTCAACCGGCACCAAGTCTCCGCCCGTCGCGGCCTGATCGTGTCCGGTTCGGCCGGCACCGGCAAGACCACAGCGATCACCCAGCTGGGCAAGAACGTCGAACAGATCACCCGGCGGCGCAGCCCCAACGCCGTCGGCGGACTGCCGGTCGTCTTCGTCACCGTCCCCCCAGCGGCTACCCCGAAGATGCTCGCAGGCGAGTTCGCCAGATTCCTTGGCATCCCGCTGGAGCACCGCATGAGCCAGGTCCAGATCACCAACGCCGTCTGTGACCTGCTCGGCAAGCTCGGCACCACACTCGTCCTGGTCGACGAGATCCACAACCTCGACCTGACCACCCGCAATGGAGCCGAGGCATCCGATCAGCTCAAGTACCTCTCGGAACGGATCGCGGCCACCTTCGTGCTTGCTGGTCTCGACGTCGAGACCAGCAGCCTGTTCCAGGGCACTCGCGGACAGCAGATCGCCGGCCGCTATACGGTCATCCCCTCCCGACCCTTCGGCCACAGAATCCGCGCGGACAAGGAGAGCTGGCAGGCCCTGGTGGTGACGATGGAGAACTCCCTGCGACTACACGCCCATCGTCCCGGCACCTTGGTCGCCATGGCCGATTACCTCCACGAGCGCACTGGCGGGCTGATCGGCAGTCTTGGACGAGCCTCAGCCAGCACCGGCGCACCATCGACTCCGTCTACACAGAGGCCGAGCACCGGCTGAAAATGGGACCGTCTCAGCTCGCGCTAAGAACTCCTAACGGAATGAGGCGGGGACAACCTGCTTGTGCCCGTTGATCTGGTTCAGAGAACCTAAGCTCTGACAGATGTGATCGGGCAGGGCAGAGGGTGCAGGGTGGAACTGATCAGCCTCTCGGATGGCGACAACAGCTTCCGGGTGCGTGTGCTGGGGCGTAGGTCGCCGGGCGTGCTGCATCTTCACGACCAGCTCGACGCAGAGGTCATTGTGACCAGCAGCTTCGTCGGCGGTCGGTTGGCCATGTCCCTGTTCCCTTCCGACCTGGAGGAGTGGTCGCGTGCTCTGGACCTGCTTGCTGCAGGTCAGGACATCTGCTGGAGGGACGACGACCACAGCCCCGAGATCAAGATCCAGCCGTACAACGAGGAGCATGAGACTGTCGCTGTCCGTGTAGAAGATCTGGGCAGTTCGTGCGTCTCCGTGTTCCTTCCCATGAGTCTTGAAGAGGGCTGGATCGACGAGCAGCGGAAGCTGCTCGGGCAGGTGCTGAAGGAGTGGCCGAGCGAAGTGTTGGAGTCTTCCCCGGGTGCCTATGAGTGGCGGCGCTGAACTGCGGCCAGGCGTCGCCAGCAGATGAGTGCGCATCCGAGGGTGAGGAATGCTTCGTGGATGTCGTCGCGTATCTCCCAGCGGATCCGCAGACGGCGGAACCAGTGGAGGTGGGCGAAGGCGCGTTCCACGACCCAGCGTTGACTACCCAGGCCGGAGCCGTGTTCGGTGCCGCGTCGCGCGATCAGCGGCTTCACGCCAAGGTCCCAGACGAGACGGCGGTACTTGTCGTGGTCGTAGCCGCGGTCTGCCAGGACTACGTCTGGGCGGCGCCGGGGCCGGCCGCGCTTGCCCCGCACGGACGGCACGGCCTGGAGGAGTGGGATCAGCTGGGTGACGTCGTTGCGGTTGCCGCCGGTCAAGGTGGCGGCGAGCGGGATGCCGGTGGCGTCGGTGATCAGGTGGTGCTTGCTGCCCGTCCTGCCCCGGTCGACGGGGCTTCGTCCGGTCTTGGAGCCCCCTTCAACGCGCGGATATGGGAGCCGTCGACGGCCGCCCGGGAGAAGTCCAGGGCGTTCGCGCTGCGAAGCTTGGCGAGGAGGGCCTCGTGCAGTCGCGGCCACACCTCGGCTTCGGTCCACTCGGCCAGCCGGCGCCAGCAGGTCATGCCCGAGCCGAAGCCGAGTTCCTGCGGCAGGTGTTCCCAGGCGATCCCGGTGTGCAGGACGAACAGGATGCCCTGGAACACGAGCCGGTCCGGATGCCGCTTGCGCCCAGGGTGCCGGGTCCGGCGCTCCACCTTGGGCAACAGCGGCTCGATCACCGCCCACAACTCGTCATCGACTTCCCACGGCTTCGGCCGAGCCACCCCACACCCCCAGATCATCAGTCCCGGAGCGATCCAACCACCTCGAAGATCATTTCGTTAGGAGTTCAGCAACGTCCAGATCCACTGGGCCGCCCGGCTTCCAACCGGTCCCAGCAGAACTGACAAGGCCCAGGTCAGAGACACCTCCTCGATCCAGATCTCTTGGGAACGGACAATAACTGTCACTTCGCAGGGATTTCTGTCACCAGTCGCCCGTAGTCGCCGAGTGGTAATCCCCAGGCCCTGACTGTGTGAGCCACTAGGTTGGTGTGCGTGGAGACACGGGGGCAGAGGTATCGGTATGTGGGTCCGGCTGAGCTGAAGGAGCTCGTCCGGGCGGGTGGTGAGGGGCGGAGCATCCGCTCGGCGGCGGACTTCGGCGCGTGGGCCTCGGCGCTGCCTCTGGACGAGTTGACCGAGCCGTTCACGTTCGTCGTCGATGGCGGCGGGGTGCTGCGACTGGCTCCGCGCCGCAGTGAGCATGTGGTGTGCGCCGGCGGCGGAGAGGTGCTGAGCGCCGGCGAGATGAGCTTCCGCGAGGAGTCCGGGTGGTGGGTGGTCGAGGAGGTCAGCAACCAGTCGACCGGCTACTGCCCGGACATCAGCTCATGGCCCGCCGTGGCCAAGGCTCTGGATCGGATCGGGATCCATCGACCGCCCGGATTCACGCACGAGGTCGTCTTTCGCCGATGCCACTCCTGCCGGGAGCTCAACATCGTGCGGGAGGAGGACTTCGTATGCGTCTTCTGCGGCGAGGATCTGCCTCAGGAGTGGAACGTCGGTGAGCCCGGGTGACTGGTCAGACAGCGAAGATCGCATCGCCTTGCGAGTGCGGCAGCCTGGCGGTGCGGCAGGTGAACCAGTTCATCCTTCGCGATGAGCTGTGGTGGGATTCGGAGTTCTCTTGCGGGTCCTGTGGGACGTACCTGTGCGAACACGCTGGTCCGGGACCAGCACCTGATGATGTTCGGGTGGCTCTCCTCGCGGCGCACGGGTCCGTCAGACTGCGGCTGGTCGGTTCGGTTCCCAGTCTCGTTCCAGCTTTGAAGGTCTTTCGGGAGGTCGCAGCAGCCTCGTTGTCGCGGGCTCGTGAACTGGTCGGGGAACTGAGCCACGATGGTCTGGTGGGGACGTTGTCGGAGGTGGAGTTCCTGAAGGCTCAGCTGCAGATGCGTGGAGTTCCCGTCGACGTCGATCGGTAGCTGTCCCCGGAGGACCTCAAGGTCAGCTGGGACATCCTCACCCGCGAGGCTGAGGAGGCGTGAGTCGGCGGGTTGCCTTGTGTGCGATCCGGGCCGCCAGTTGCCCGTACCGTGAGGGCTCGTCCGGGTCGGGTGTGACTCTCTGGGTCCAGATGCCGAACAGCAGTGCACCGGCTCCCCATACTGGCGGCACCCACCCCACATTGGCTTCGCCGATGTCGAAGCACCATCCGACGCCGATGGACCAGGCAATCAGCGCGCTTCCGGTCCGCACACGGCCAGGCCACCGTTCGAACGCGTCCGGTGTCGGTCGCCGCAGGTGGCGGCGGGCTGCCTGGACGGCCCACGCGGTACCGATGACGCCGGCCAGGGCCAGACTGATACGCAGTGCGGTATCGCCACCCGGACTGTCGGCGTGGACGCTGGCTGTTGATCCTCGGTAGGTGACGGTGGTGACCTCGTCACGCCATACGTTCGCCGTGACCGCCTGTCCTGTTTTCATGCCGGGCCAGTCGACGGTTCCGGAGCGCAGCTCGAATCGGCCGTGGGCGGGCGGGGGCCCGCTGAGTGCCACGAAGATGTTGGGGCGGGGGCCTGCGGTGTGCTCGTACGCGGTGACGGTGGCTTGCACGGGGGTGGTGCAGGTGTCCGGGCTGTCGCCGGCCGCACACGGCGTGCGGTACGCCCGCTCTCTCTCGGCCGTGCCCGGCAGGGTGGCCAGCACTCCCAGGGTGAACAGTGCGCACAGCCCGGCACAGGCGACGGCCAGCACTCCCGACGCGCGTACCCAGTGCGCTGGCACCCTCATCTGTCCGCGCGGGTGGGTCTCCCGGCTGCGCGGCAGATGACCTCGCTTGCGCTGATGGTCCCGTCTGCGCTTGCGCTGTTGGTTACGGCTCCGGCTGCGCCCCATCGGTTCCCCCACGCTCCTTGCACGACGCACTATTCATACAGGCGGCCCGCGCAGCGGTGCCAACAGCACCCACGTAAACATGCCTGTATCGGGCGAACCGTGCATGGCGGACACGAGGAAGACGCCTCCGGCGCCCGCTGTCCTGCCTCAGGTAACTGTAGGCAGGGCGAGGTTCTGACCTGCGGTGCCTACGACTGCTTGGGGCAGGCTGGCGGTCTGTGGCCCGCTCAACCGTAGGCAACGTGATGGTCACCCGTGGAGCCGAGCCAGCAGGCGTCGGGGAGTCGGTCGCCATGTGCCGGCCGACATGGATCGGCGGACCGATTTGGCCTTCCTGACTTGTTGAGCGAGTCGGTATTCGTCCGCCTCGCGGATGAGTTCGTGAGAGCGGATCTGGTGCAACTCGAAGTGCATGCCGCTCGCTCCTCCTGCTGGACCTCCATGACGTCGGCGACCACGCAGCTGACGCTGTCAGGACCGCCGGAGCCGTTGGCGAGGGCGACGAGTTCGCGGACCGCCTGCTCGGGCTCGCTGACGTCGGAGAGAGCCCGGCGGATTTCTTCGGTCGGCACGACGGTGGACAGGCCGTCGGAGCAGAGCAGGCAGCGGTCTTCCCGCTGTACGTCGTGCAGACGCATGTCGGGGGTGCCATCGGATCCTTGGCCCAGGGCTCGAATCAACAGTGACCGCTGCGGGTGGGAGACGGCCTCCTCCGGGCTCATGCGTCCTTCGTTGACCATCGACTGCACCATGGTGTGATCTTGAGTGATCTGGAACAGCTCTCCGTCGTGCAGGAGGTAGACGCGGGAGTCGCCGATGTGGACGAGGGCCAGCTGTGAGCTGGTCCAGAGCAGCGCGGTGAGTGTGGTGCCAGCCCATCTCGGGGGAACCTCAAACCGGTGCCGGCGGACTTCCGGTGCCGCGCGCCGCCGATGGGGTCAGGGGGTCAGGACGCGGCCGTGCGCGCCGCCTCCAGCTCGGCCACCAGCCGCTTGACCCGCCTGTTGGTCTCGCCCGAGCTGTGGCCCGCCAACATGTGCAGCTGGTCCGTCCCGCCCGAGGCCAGCACCAGTTCCGGGACGTCGGACGGGTAGACCGTGCCCTCCAGGACGGCCACCCGCACCTCACGGATGTCCGCCCACACGTAGGAGCGCGCTCCGAGCAGCCCGGAGTACTTCACCCCTGCCGGCCCGTAGGAGACGCCGAACACCGGCGCACGGAACGTCAGCACCGCACCCGGCACACCGAGGATCAGGACGGGAATCAGATATCCCAGATGTTCCACGCCCTCGCGGGCCCACATCGTCACCACGCCCGCGGCCATGACCACGGCGACCAGCAGGCACGCACCGCCCAGCAGGAAGTAGGTGAGCGACCAGGCCGTACGCCTCTTCCGCTTCCGCATGCCCACGCCCCTTTCCGCGGCGCGCGGCCCTGTCCCGGGCTCGGGAGCGCCGCTTCACCGCCTGAGCACAACCCTACGAACACGCCCTGAGTGCCGACGACCGGTTCAGGTGCGCGACACACCCGGGCCCGGCACCTCCGGCCTCCTCTCCGGCCGCCGCCACTGTCCGGCGGCCGGGGAGCCTGGTTCTCCCCCGTAGTCCTGGTCAGGCGCTGAGCATCGGGTGAGTCTCCAGCAGTGCCTCGGGTATGGCGAAGGCGCGGGTGAGGGTCAGGGCGTGCGGCTCCAGGAAGCCGAGAACCGCGTCGATGGCGTCGGGAAGGTGCTCGACCTGGCCTGCCGTCAGTCGTCCGCGTGCCAGCAGGTCCCCGCTCTGCGCGGCCACCCGACGAAGGGCGAACAGGGCATGCAGCCCGCGCAGCAGGTCCGCCGGTGCCCCGGAGGGGACCTGGCCCGCGGCGGTCAGCAGGCACTCGGCGGCGAGCCGGTGGACGTGGGCGTCGGCCAGCGCCACGGCGGGCGTCACCGTCGCGTTCCAGCGGGCCAGCGGAGACGCGGCGCGCTGCCGGAGCCGGGCCTTCGCGCGGCCGTGGGAGATGCGCTCGATGTCGGCCAGCAGGTCCTGGAGGAACTGGGGGTCGGTCAGCTCCCGGTCCTCCGGTGCGATCTCGCTCTCCGGCTTGAGGTCGACACCGCCGAGCAGCATCTCACCCCCGGCCTTCTCCATGATGACCTTGTTGTCGCCCTCGGCCGTGATCGTGCCCTCGATGGAGGCGAGTTGGAGCGCGATGCCGTTGGCCTGGATCAGGCCCTGGGCGCCGCACCGCTCGCGGCACTCGGTCATGACCGCTCGGGCCCGCCAGGTGATCCACGCCTTGCTGATCGCCGTCAGCCGCTCGTAGGCCTCGCGTTCCTCGCCGGTCGCCCGGCCCCACTGCCGCACCACCGACCGCTGGAGCAGCGTGGCGGCGTAGGTCGTCGCCACGGCGTCGAGCAGGGGCGCGTGGTGGCCGCGGTGGGCGATCAGCGGCACGCGTTGCCCGTTCGTCATACCGGAGGTGACCCGGGTGTGGGCGTAGCGCATGGCCACGTCGAGGGCGTGCCGCATGACGCCGAGGCTGTGGGCGGTCATGCAGAGCTTGCCCATCGTGACCCGTCCGATGGACTGGAGGAAGCGCCGACGGGGGCTGCCCAGCGCGCTGGTGAACTCGCCGTCCGGGGTGAGGCGGCCGTGGTCGCCCTGGAGGAGAGCGCTGAAGGGGAGGCGGACGTGGTGGAACGCGGTGGCGCAGTGGTCGACGGGGCTGCTGGCCGTCTGGGGGAGCGGCCTCACCTCCACACCCGGCAGCGGGCTGCCGTCGCTGTCGCTGAGCGGCGCCAGGAACAGGAAGACGCCGTGGTCGGTGCCGTCCACGATCAGCCGGGCCGCGACGACGGCTCCCTTCGCCCCTCCGGCCGGGCTGGTGTTGGGCATGAACTTCTGCGCCCCGGCGTGCGGGGTGTGCAGCACGAACTCGCGCGCCGCCCGCTCGTACGTCGCCGTGGTCTCCATGTGCACGGCATCGTTGCCATGGGCCACCTCGGTGCAGAGAAACGTTCCGACGCGGTCCGCACGGATGTACTCGCTCAGGTCGCGTCCGGCCGGTTCGTGGTCGGCCAGGCTGCCGAGGAAGAGGTTGTAGTGGATGGAGACGATGGTGGCCATGCCCGGGTCCACCACACCGGCCCACTCGTGGATGGCGGTGAGTTCGACCGGATCGTTCGCAAGGGCCTGGGGAGCCCCGGCAGCCTCGTTGACCCGCCGGAGCCGGTCGTAGCTCAGTGCTATGCGCTCGCCATGGGTCAGCCCCTCCTGGAAACGGAACGGGGCGGAGCTGAAGATGCGCCTCCACCGTTCGTGAGTCGTACCCAGCCGACCGGCGAAGAGGACATCGGTGAGGGCGGCCGAAACGGGTGCGGGGGAACCGGGAGCGGTATCCGGAATCTGATAGGCAGTCACACCCGAGAAAGCTAGCGTGATCGATCACGTCTGCCGAAGTGATGATCAACACGATTGCGATGGGCGAAAGCGCGGTAGTCACCCGCTCGGCGTGCATGAAGCCGTGGTGTCGGAGACCGGGCCCGCTGTCCCCGATGAGGCCGCCTGACATGGCCGGCCGGCCGAGGCGGAGCCGCGGCTGTCCTGATGGATGCGGTCGGTCGTCAGCACCAGGCCTCTGCGCCGGGAGTGACAACGGCGCGACCGTCGCGCCGGTCCGCGTCCGCAACCGTTCGACGACGGCTCCCGGGCACTGCTGGAACCGGCCGGCCGACGGGCGCCGCGGGACCCGCCCCATGCCCTGCCGAGCACCGCCCCGGTACCCACCTTTTTGTGGGTACTGGGCAACGGCCCGCAGTGGGCCGATGCTGGTGAGGGCCGGTGGAGCGGAGGAGGAGGGGCCAACGTGGGGTGTCAGGAGGCCGGTCGGGAGGCGGCGAGTCTCTCCACGCGACGGTGGCCCCAGTCGGAGAGGGCGTCCAGGAGGGCGGAGAGTTCCTGGCCGTGCGCGGTCAGGGAGTACGTCGTCTTCAGCGGCAGGACATCGTGCACCTCGCGGTGCACCAGGCCGTCGGCCTCCATCTCGCGGAGCGCCTGAGTCAGCACCTTCTCGCTGAGCCCCGTCAGTTGGCGGCGCAGTTCACCCGGGCGGCACGGCCCGGAGGCCAGGAGCCAGATCAGGCCCGTCTTCCACTTGCCGTCGATCACGGCGATCGCCGCGGTCACCCCGCAGACGTTCGGGTCCAGGGCACGTCCACGCGTCATCTTCGCTCCGATTCGCCGATCACATGCCGATTGATTAAAGGGAGTTGAGCCATGTCTCTGTCCATGGAACACCACGGACACCGCACACAGTCCACCGCCACCGTCACCGTCATCGGGCTGGGGCCGATGGGGCGGGCCCTCGCGGGCGCGTTCCTCGGGGCCGGAGTGCGGACCACCGTGTGGAACCGGACGCCGGGGCGGGACCGCGAACTCGTCGAGCGGGGCGCGATCAGTGCGTCATCGGCCGAGGAGGCCGTGGCCGCGAGCGAGCTGACCGTCGTCTGCGTGGTGAACTACGAGGCCGCGGACGCGATCCTGCGGCCCGACGCCGTTGCCGGGGCGCTCAAGGGGCGGACACTGGTCAACCTGACCGCCGACACCCCGGAACGGGCCCGCCGGACCGCCGCGTGGGCGGCCGAGCACGGTATCCGGTATCTGGACGGGGCGATCATGACGCCGACCGGGACCATCGGGACCCCGGACGCCGTCTTCCTCTACAGCGGCCCCGGCGAGCTGTACGCCGAACACCGTTCCGTACTCGATGCGTTGGGCGGCACGCACACCCATCTCAGTGAGCGGATCTGCCGCGCGGCGGCTTACGACATCGCTCTGCTCGACATCTTCTGGACCGCCATGGCCGGCTTCAACCACGCCCTGGCCGTGGCGCGGGCCGAGGGGATCACCGCCGGAGAGCTGGCACCCTTCGCCTCGGGGATCGGGGCCATCCTCCCGGAGGCCTTCACCGAGGTCGCGGCGGAGGTGGACGCGGGGACGTTCCCCGACGAGGGCAGCCCGGTCACCTCCGCCGCGTCGACCATGGCCCATGTCATCGAGACCTCCGAAGGCCACGGCATCGACGCCGGCCTCATGCGCGCGGCCGAGGGTCTCGCCCGCCAGGCCATCGGGCTCGGTCACGGTGCGGAGGGGTTCCATCGGGTCGCCGAGCTGCTGGGGCGGCGGGCCTGACTTTCGAGTCCCTCGCGGAGTCGCGGTGTTGGCGTGCGGGGTGGCGGCTCAGGCCTCCGTACGGCTGACGGGCGGTCCGCACAGCCGTACGGGACGAGGTCCGGCGCTGCCCCGAGCGGGCCCGCCCGAGGTGGCCTCCACCGGGACGGAGACCGCCGGGAAGGCCGCCGGACGCCGGGGGCGGGGGGCTGCTCGGGGACGCCGTCGGCTGATCACCGGAGGTCCGGGCCCCCGGATGTGCCCGGCTCCGCCGCCGCCGCGTAGCGGGCCGCCAACTGCGCGAAGGCCGACGCGAGTTCGGGAGGGCCGACCACCTGGATGTCGGCGTCGAACCTCCCGACGGCAGCGGCCAGCCCGAGCCACGACCAGGAACCCAGCACCAGGCGGCAGCGGTCGGGGCCCAGTTCCTCGACGACGCCGTCCCCGGCGTACCGGAGCACCTCGGCGGCGGGGAGGCCGATGATCACCTCCCCCCGGCAGGGCCAGCCGCCGGGGGCTCCCTCGGTGGCGCCGGTGGTGTCGATGCCCCGGAATCGCGCGGTGACGAAGTCCGCCACGCTTCCGCCGGGCAGCTCACGCGGGGTGAAGCGAGGGCCTGTGGGGATGCGCGGGGTGATGCGGTCGGCGCGGAAGGTGCGCCAGTCGGCGCGGTCCAGGTCCCAGGCGACCAGATACCAGCGCCGGCCCCAGGTGACGAGGTGGTGGGGCTCCACCCGGCGGGGTGGGGGCGGGCCCGCGGGGGCCTGGCCGGGCCTCTCCTCCGACACCGGGCTGTAGTCGAAGCGCAGGACCTCGCGGGCGTGGACGGCGGCGCCGACCGCCATCAGTACCCCGCTGTCCACCTGAGGGTCCGAGCGGGTCGCCGGGCGGTCGACCGCCGTGAACCGGAGGGTGTCGACGCGATGGCGGAGCCGGGCGGGCAGGACCTGGCGGACCGTGTTCAGCGCGCGGGCCGCCGCCTCCTCGATGCCCGCGCCCGATGTGGTCGCGACCTGGAGCGCGACCGCCAGGGCCACGGCCTGCTCGTCGTCGAAGAGGAGCGGAGGCAGCTCCGTGCCCGCGTCCAGGCGGTATCCGCCGTCCGGGCCCTTGGCAGCCGCCACCGGGTAGCCCAGCTCCCGCAGCCGGTCCACATCGCGGCGTACGGTACGCGGGCTGACGTCCAGCCGTTCGGCCAGCAGCGCGCCCGGCCAGTCCCGACGTGCCTGGAGGAGGGAGAGCAGCGACAGCAGCCGTGCGGAGGTTTTCGGCATGGCATCCATGGTGCCCGAAGTAGCGGACATAACCTGTCCTCTTCTCTTGGGATGGTGGATCCGTGCCGAAGAACGTGTCGGAAGACGCGTCCGAGGTACGTGCACGCACCGTGGACCCAGCGAAAGGCCCGATGACCATGACCTCCCCCGAGACCGCCCCCTCCCCCCTCGACGGCGAGCGCGCCGACCTCCTCGCCGAGCTGGCCGAGGCCCGGGGCGCCCTGATCCGTACCGTGCGCGGGCTCAGCGACGAGCAGATCGCCGAGCGGCCGACCGTCAGCTCGCTCTGCCTCGGCGGGCTGGTCAAACACGTCACCTCCACCGAGGAGAGCTGGCTGCGCTTCGTGACCGAGGGCCCCTCCGCCATGGCCTTCGACCTGCCCGAGGGCGTGACCTGGGAGGACTTCGCCGCCGGCACCGCCCACACCTATCCGCAGTGGGCCATCGACCGGCAGAACGACTTCCAGGTGCTGCCCGGCGAGACCCTGGCCGGGATTCTCGCGCGGTACGAGGAGGTCGCCGCCCGCACCGAGAAGATCGTCGCCGCCCTCCCCGACCTCTCCATGGCGCACCCCCTGCCCGACGCGCCCTGGAACGAGCCCGGAGCCGTACGCAGCGCCCGCCGCGTCCTGATCCACGTCATCGCCGAGACGACCCAGCACGCCGGGCACGCGGACATCCTGCGCGAGACCATCGACGGGCAGACCTCCACGTGAGCCGCGGCGGGAGCGGCAGCCGTAGCGGGAGCCGGAGTCGTACGGACGCCCCGGTGCTCAGCGTGCGAGCCCTCAACCGCGCCACCCTGGCGCGGCAGTTGCTGCTGGAGCGCGCCGAACTGCCGCCCCTGGAAGGGGTATCGCACCTGTGCGGGTTGCAGGCGCAGGAGCCTCAGGAGCCGTTCACCGGGCTCTGGTCCCGGCTGCGTGACTTCCAACCCGGCTCACTGTCCGACCTGCTGATGGGACGGCAGGTCGTACGCACCCACCTCATGCGCCGGACCGTCCACCTCGTCACCGCCGACGACGTCCTCGCCTGGCGGGCCCGCCACAACGCCATGCTGCGGCAGCGCGCGCTCGGAGCCTACCGGCGCGAGCTCGCCGGGGTCGACCTCGACGAACTCGCGGCGGCCGGGCGGGACGTGCTGGCCGACGGCGAACCCCGCTCGATGGCCCAGCTCGCCCGCGCGGTCGCCGACCGGTGGCCCGAGCCGGGCACCCGGCCGCTCGGCGAGATGCTGGTCGCCGGCCTCCTGCCGATGGTGCAGCTGCCGCCGCGCGGGGTATGGCGGACGAAGGCGGGGGTGCGCAACGCGCTGGTCTCGTCCTGGCTGGGGCGCGAGGTCGACCCGCTGCCCGCAAAGGACGGTTCGGACCCGGTGGGGCAGGTGCTGGTACGGCGCTATCTCGCCGCGTACGGGCCCGCGGCCACCGCCGACGTACGTGCCTGGTCCGGTCTCGCCGGGCTGCCGGGAGCGGTCGCCGCCCTGCGCGGGGAGCTGGTCACCTTCCGCGACGAGCGCGGCCGGGAGCTGCTGGACCTGCCCGACGCGCCGCGCCCGGACCCCGAGACCCCCGCGCCTGTACGGTTCCTGCCCGCCTTCGACAACGCGGTCCTCGGCTACGACGACCGCACCCGGATCATCGACGACGCCGACCGGGGGCTGTCGGTAGCGGGGGCCCGGGTCGTCCTGGTCGACGGCCGGGTCGCCGCGACCTGGGAGGTGGAGACGGCGGGGACGGGGAGCGGCAAGGAGGCCGAAGGCGCCGGAGCCACGGTGGCCGTCACGCCGTTGCGGGCGTTCTCCCGGGGCGAGCGGGGCGAAGTCGCGGAGGAGGGGGCGCGGTTGGCCGCCTTTCTCTCGGACGGTGAGAGTGCGCGGGTACGGGTCGCGGCTGCACCGTGACCGGGGACCGGGGCCGGGGGTGCGGACCCCGGCCCCTGTACGCTCCGTGGTCCGGCCCCCGGCCTCTGTCCGTACGCCCCTGGAGGGAGTCGTCGTCCCCATGCCCGACCACCAGGAGTCCGGCCGCTGCGAGCCCGGGCAGGCGTCGGCGCCCGGTGCCGTGCTCTGCGACCTCGACAACGTGATCCGCTTCTACGACACCGGTCCGCTCGCCGCGTTGGAGCGGGAGGCCGGGCTGCCGGTGGGTACGACCACGGAGGTCGCCTACGCCCCCGCGATCGACCTCCCGCTCCTCCTCGGCCGGATCACCCCGGACGCCTGGGTGGAGGCCATCGCCGAGGGGATCGCCGGGCGGGTGGGCGGGGACACCGAGCGGGCCCGCGGTCTCGGGCGGGCGCTCGCCTCGGCGCCCTTCCGGGCCGATGCGGAGGTGGTCGCGCTGCTGCGGCGGGCGCGTACTCACGTACCGCTGGTGCTGGTCACCAACGCGACTCTTCAACTGGACGACGACCTGGCCCTGTTGGGGTTGACGGATCTGGCCGACGCCGTGGTGAGCAGCGCGGTGGAGCGGGTGGCCAAGCCGGACCCGGCCATCTACCGCGTCGCCGCCGAGCGGGTCGGCGTGCCGGTGGAGCGGTGTCTGTTCGTGGACGACCGGCAGGAGAACATCGACGCGGCCACCGCCCTCGGCATGGCGGGTGCGCTGTACCGGGAACCGGCCGACCTGCGGCGGGCGCTGGGCCCGTACGCGTACGGGGCGGGAGCCCGCCGCCCGGCCGTCGCCGGGCTCTGACCGGGCACGACCCGCCTCATCGGAGCGAGGACAGCAGCCCCGCCCCCCGACATCACCCCTCCGGCTCCAGACCCCTCCGCAGCTGGACGAACGCCTCGTCGGCCGCCCGCACCGCGCCCGCGTACACCGCGTCCGCGCTCTCCCCGGCGTCGATCCGGCGCCAGTTCTCCTCGGCCAGGATGCGCAGGACGGCGATGATCTGCCCGGCCGCCAGCCGCGCGGCCACCCCGTCACCGAGGGCACGGGCGAGGGCGGCCTCGGAGCGGCCCTGGTAGGCGTGGAGGCGGGCCACCAGCGCCGGGGTGCCGTACAACAGGCGGTGGAACGCCAGTACCTGGGGGGCGTCACAGAGTCCGGTCACCGGGTCGCGGCGGTCCAGTCCGGCCAGGAAGTGGCGGTGCAGCGCGACCAGCGGGCTCTCGTCGGGACCCCGGCCGTCGACCACCCGGGCCGCCTCGTCCTCGTGGTCGGCGAACCGGTGCAGCGCCAGGTCCTCCTTGGCGGGGAAGTACCGGAACAGCGTCGGCTTGGAGATGTCCGCCGCCGCCGCCACCTCCGCCACGGAGACCTTGTCGAAGCCCCGCTCCAGGAACATCGCGATCGCGGCATCGGAGACCGCCCGGTAGGTGAGCTGCTTCTTCCGCTCCCGCAGACTGATCCGTGGCGGGGCCGTCGGCTCCCCCTGCACTCGGCCTTGCCCCCGGACCCGCCGCCGCGCCCCTTCTCCCACCGCCCCGGCGGCGCTTCCGTTTCCGTTTCCGCCGCCGGCCGTCTCTGCGCTCATGACCATGAAGCGTACGCCCTTGACCTCGGCCGGACTTGATGTCGCGAGCACGACAGCGCGACCCGGTCAGCCCTCCCCGGCCGTCCTCCGGATCAGTGCCTCGACCCCGTCCAGCAGGGTGGTCAGGCCGAAGGTGAACTCGTGCTCGCCCTCGTCCGGTTCGCTCATCACACCGGAGGCCAGCAGTCGGTGGATCGCGGGGTGGCGGGCCGGGTCGACCAGGCGGCGCAGGGTGCGCTCGTGGCCCGCGACCACCTCCTCCGGGGAGACCCCCCGCGCGGCGACGGCGGCGGAGAGGTCGCTCATCAGCAGCGCCTCGCTGCGCACGAAGTTGGAGATCAGCAGGATCACCGAGATCTTGTCGCCCTCGCTCAGCCCGCTGCCCTCCAGCGCCTGGAGCCCCTGCTCCCACCAGGCGAGCGAGTTCGGCGTGGCGGGCGGACCGCCGATCGGGATGCGGAGGACCCAGAGGTTGGCCAGAAACCGTCCGCGCTGCCCGAACGCCCACTCCGTGAGCGCCGCGCGCCACCCGGCCCCGGACTCCAGGGCGGGCAGCGGGGCCGGCGGGCCGACAGCGGCCTCCCGCATCAGCACGTACAGCTCGTCCTTGGCGGAGACGTACCGGTAGAGCGACATCGTGGAGGCGCCGACCTCCTGCGCGACCCGCCCCATCGACACGGCGGCGAGCCCCTCGGACGCCGCCACGGCCACCGCCGCCGCCACGATCCGCTCCAGGCTCAGGCCGGGCCTCGGCCCCTTCGCCGGACGCTCCCGCAGCCCCCAGGCGGCCTCGATGGAGGCCGGGAGGTCACCGCCGCCGGTGCTGCCCTTCTCCGCCACCGCATCCCCCTGCCACGTTCCGCGCGCCCCGCGCTCCTTGACCCCATCCTAGAGATGCGTAATGCTTACGCAGTAACGCGTATGACATACGCAGAAACAGGAGGGCGCCCGGCCATGACCAGCCCGACCGAACAGAACCCGACCGCAGAGAGCAGGTACGCCATCGAGGCGTACGGCCTCACCAAGTCCTACGGAAAGCCCGCCGTCCGCGTCCTCGACGGTCTCGACCTCCGCGTCGAGCACGGCAGCGTCCTCGCCCTGCTCGGGCCGAACGGGGCGGGCAAGACCACCGCCGTTCGGATCCTCGCCACGCTCACCGCCGCCGACTCCGGCACCGCCCGCGTCGCCGGGTACGACGTCGTCGCCGAGCGGAGCGCGGTGCGCCGGGCGATCAGCCTCACCGGCCAGTTCGCCGCCGTCGACGAGACCCAGACCGGGGAGGAGAACCTGCGGATGATGGCCCGGCTCACCGGCCTCTCCCGCACCGCCGCCCGCCGCCGGGCCGCCGGACTCCTGGAGCGCTTCCACCTCACCGGGGCGGCCCGGCGCCCCGTCGCCACGTACTCCGGAGGCATGCGCCGCCGCCTGGACCTGGCCGCCGGGCTCACCGGCTCACCGGAGCCCGGGGTCTTCTTCCTGGACGAGCCGACGACCGGGCTCGACCCGCGCAGCCGCCAGGAACTGTGGCAGGTCGTCCGGGAGTCGGCCGGGCGCGGGGCGAGCGTCCTGCTCACGACGCAGTATCTGGAGGAGGCCGACCGCCTCGCCGACCGGATCGCCCTGCTCGACCGGGGCCGCATCGCCGCCGAGGGTACGGCGGCCGACCTCAAGCGCACCATCGCGGGACACCGCCTCGACCTGGTCGTCACCAGCCGCGAGGCCTACCTCCGCCTCGCCGGGCGCGCGGTCCACCACTCCCCCGAGACGCTCACCCTCGGGCTCCCCACGGACGGCAGCGCCGCCCACGTCCGCGCCCTGCTCGACGAGGTCGACCCGGCGGGCACCGAGATCGACCGCTTCACCGTGCACAGCGCGACCCTCGACGACGTCTTCCTGGCCCTCACCTCGGAGGTACCCGCCCATGTCTGACACGGCTGCCATCCGCCCGGCGCGCGCGCCAGGGGCCCCGGTCCCCCCGGGGAGTACGCCCGGGCCCCTCACCCACGCGGCCGTCCTGGCCGCCCGCAGCGTACGCATCAGCCGCCGCAACACCGACGCGCTGATCATGTCGCTGGCCCTGCCGATCATGCTGATGCTGATCTTCGTCTACTTCTTCGGGGGTGCGATCGGGACATCGGCCCGCTACGACTCGTACGTCATGTACGTCGTCCCGGGCGTCATGCTCCTGTGCGCCGGGTTCGGGGCCGCGACCACCGCCACCGCCGTCAGCGAGGACATGAAGGGCGGCATCATCGACCGCTTCCGCTCCGTGGACGTGGGCGGCACACCGATCCTCGCCGGGCATGTGGCGGCGAGCACCGTCCGCAACCTCTGCGCCACCGCCGTCGTCTTCGCCGTCGCCCTGCTGATCGGCTTCCGCCCGGCGGCCTCCTGGAGCGGCTGGCTGCTCGCCGCCACCGTCCTGGTCGCCTACATCGTGGCGCTGTCCTGGATCTCGGCGGCGATCGGGCTGCTGGCCCGCTCCCCGGAGGCGGCGAGCGGGTTCACCTTCTTCATGTCGTTCCTGCCCTACCCCAGCAGCGCGTTCGTCCCGGTCGAGTCGATGCCGAGCTGGCTCCACGGCTTCGCAGGGCACCAGCCGATCACCCCGGCCATCGAGTCCCTGCGCGGGCTCCTGCTGGGCCAGGAGGTGGGCAACGCGCCCTGGATCGCGCTGGCTTGGGCCGGAGGGATGCTGGCGGCGGCACTCGCCGCCTCGGGGGTGCTCTTCCGGGTACGGACGCGGTGACCGCCGCCGTGGGCGCGGGGCTCGGTCCACCGTTGGGGCACGGCTCACGCCACCGTACGCACGCGGCTCGAAGCCACCGCGCGCCGGCGGCTCAGAAGACGTCCGGGCACCAGGGCCGCCGACCCGTCGGGAAGAGGGCGTCCGCCTTCTCCACCGCACCGGCCCGCAGCTCGTCGGCGCGCCCCAGGTCCACCAGCCGCCGCACCGATCCGTCACCCAGATACAGGGACGCCAACTCCCCCGCTCCCAGGGCCAGATCGGCGCTCCGGGCGGTCGGGGTGCAGCGCGCGCCCTCGGGCGAGGCATCCAGCAGGAAGCGCCCCTGCGCCACTCCCCCGTCGTCGTGGACGTCGAGCACGAGCGACGCCTCACTCCCGTACGTACGGGCCTCCAGCGCGCGCTCCACGTCCAGCAGCCGCAGCCAGAGCCAGTCCGCGTGGGTGACCGTCCTGGCGGCCCGGGGGTCGGGCAGGAAGTCCGGGAGCAGGTCGTCGGGGGCGCGGTAGCCGGAGCGGACGGTGGCGACCCAGTCGACCGAGCAGAGGAAGTGCCACAGCGCCCGCTCGGCTGCCGGGGTGAGCGCGATCAGGTCCCGGACGGTCGCGGTGTTCAGGGGCTGCTTGGCGTCGCCCCACGTGTCGTCGGTGCCGTAGACCACCAGACCGTCGACCTCGCCGTCCGCATCGCGGTGGACGGCGTAGAACGGCTCGGTCCACTTCTCGTGGGCCGGGATGACGGTGGCGCCCGTGTGCCGCTTCCACCAGCGCTCGCTGCGGCTGACGACGCCGGGGCGGCGGGCCGCCAGCCGGGTGTGCAGCTCGGGGCCGTACTTGCGGACGTCGGTGCCGTCCACCAGCTCGATCCGGCCGCCGTCCTCCGGTTGTCCCGAGCGGCGCGGGTCGAGCCCGGCGCGGTGGACGGCGACCTCCCACTCGGTGGTCCAGGCGGCGGGGCCGAAGCCGAACCGCCCGTAGATCGGGTACTCGGCGGCGATCAGCGTGGCGACCACCTCGCCCCGCTCCCGGGCCGCCGCGAGGTCGCTCGCCATCATCCGGCTGAGCAGCCCCCGCCGACGGTGGGTGGGGCTCACCGTCACCCCGGTGACCGCGTCGGCCGGGACGGCGGCCCCGCCGACCACGGTGAGCCGCTGGGCGAACGAGCGGAACGTCGCCACGCACCGCCCGGCGTCGAACACGCCCTGGATGCGGGTGAGGTCGGTGTCGGAAAGCCGGTCGGCGACGTCCTCCTCGGTCGGCGAACCGGCCGTCAGGAAGCCGTTCTGCACGGCCCGCAGCCAGTCGGGGTAGTCGGACGCGGTCACCGTACGGACGTCGAGGCTCATGCCGCCACGCTAGGCAGAGGCGTCTGCGCATGTCGCGCGAATTTCCCTCCCGATGCCGCGCCGCTCTCCGCTCGCGGGCCCCGGGCGGACGCCCCGCCCGAAACCCGGAACACCGCCCCTCGCCCCCGCCCCGGCCCGGAACACCGCCCGGCGGCCCGTGGTCCGGGCCACCGCCCTCCGGCTCAGAACACCGCGCGTACCTCCCCGACCTCCGCCGCCCCGCCGAGCAGCGGCGCCCGTCCGATCCGGGCCACCACCGGTGCGTCCACGCCGAGCAGCCCCAGCGCGCGGGCCAGCACCGGGCCGAGCGCCCGGGTCGCGCCGTCGTCGATCTTGAAGGCGAGGGCCCGTCCGTCGGCCAGGGCCACCGCCTGCACGGCCTCGGCGCCCATCTTGGAGAGCGTCCCCGGGACCTCGCTCATCAGCCAGGTGTCGGGGCGCCGGGTGCCCGCCACGTACTCCGGGTGGGCCCGCATGGCGTCCGCGACCCGGCGCTCGGCGCTGCCCGGCTCGGCCAGCACGAAGGACCGGAAGGCGCGGGCGAGACCGGTCAGCCCGATCGCCATCAGCGGGGCCCCGCAGCCGTCGGTGCCGACCGCCGCGACCGGCTCGCCCGCCGCCTCGGCCACGACCCGGCCGACCATCTGCTGGAGGGGGTGGGCGGGGTCGAGGTAGCCCGCGGTGTCCCAGCCGTTGCGGACGCAGACGGCGAGCATGGCGGCGTGCTTGCCGGAGCAGTTCATGGTGATCGGCTCGCGTACGTTCCCGGCGGCGAGGTAGGCCTCGGCCGCGACCGGGTCCAGGGGCAGGTCGGGCGGGGTCCGGAGGTCGTCCGGGGACAGCCCGTGCTCGGCGAGCATCTTCCGTACGAGGTCGAGGTGGAACGGTTCACCGGAGTGGCTCGCGGCCGCCAGCGCCAGCCGCTCCCCGGACAGCTCCAGGCCGGCCCGCAGGATCGCGGCGGCCTGCATCGGCTTGTTGGAGGAGCGGGGGAAGACCGGGGCGTCGGGGTCGCCGAACGCCCGCTCCACGCTCCCGTCGGCGGCGAGGAGGACCAGCGAACCGCGGTGGTGCCCCTCGGTGAACCCGGACCGTACGACCTCCGCCAACACGGGCGGGGCGGGGGCTATCGCGGCAGGGGCGGCGTCGGTGGACGTCATGGTGGCCTTCCGGGAGAGGGTCGGTACGGGCGGTGCGAAGCCCGGCGCCACCGGAGGTCGGGGCGGCGGCCGGGTGGTTGCGGCACCCGCCGCCCGGAGGTTCGGCCGGACGGGCGGGTGTGCGGGACCCGCCGCGTCCCGAAGGGTCGCTTCAGGCGAGCAGGTCGTCCACCTGGGCTTCCCCGTCACGGTACCTGCGGGCGATCTCCGCACTGCAATCGTCCGTGGTGCGCTGGAGCTCGTGACGGCGCCGGGAGACCTGCTGCTCGTAGCGGACCAGTCGGCCCATCGCGTCGTGCAGCTCCTGGTCGGTCCGGGCGGCCAGGTCCGACAGCTCCACCTCCGCGAGGTTCTCGGCGGCCAGCTGCCGGAACTCGTCACCGCGCGGCGTGGTCAGGGTGACGTGCCGGGCGGAGGTGCGGTGCCGGGACGGGGCGTCGGCCAGGATCTCCGAGAGCCGGTCCACCACCGGGGCCTCGGGCACCGGCGCCCGCGGGTCGCGCCTGCGGGCCAGCTCGGCGCGGAGGATGTCGATCCGGCCCTGGACCAGTCGGCGTACGTAGCTCAGGTCGGCCTCGTCCCGCTGCGCGTCCCGGCGCAGCGTCCGCAGCTCCGGCAGCCGCAGCCCGCCGAACCCGGCCGCCCCGCCGCCCTGTTCCGGCACGGACGCGAGCCCGCCGGGCAGAATGGGCCGTACGGGTGAGCGCAGGGTGCCGGTGCTGAGGCCGCTGCCGCTGCCGGAGCTGGCGCCCGCACTGGCTCCGGCGGGGATGCCGCCGGTCGGTGGACCCGGTGCGGGCCCGGGAGATTGTCCGGCTCCATAGGTACTCATGCTGTTCCGTCCCCTCGGCCGGTGCGTCGGCACACCGACATCGTGCATGGTGCCACCCTGCAAGGTGCCCCCGCAGACACTCTGTACCCGTTCAGCCCAAGATAGGTTGGTCTGTATGCGTGCAGTGGTACAGCGAGTGGACGGCGCCAGCGTCTCGGTGGCCGGTACGGGCGAGAGCCCCGGTGCGGACGGCGTCGTCGGCGAGATCATCGGCGAGGGCCTGTGTGTGCTGGTCGGGGTCACCCATGACGACACCCCCGAGAAGGCGGCCCAGCTGGCCCGCAAGCTCTGGTCCGTCCGCATCCTGGAGGGCGAGAAGTCCTGTTCGGATGTGAATGCCCCCCTCCTGGTGATTTCGCAGTTCACCCTCTACGGGGACGCCCGCAAGGGCCGCCGCCCCACCTGGAACGCCGCCGCCCCCGGCGGGGTGGCCGAGCCGCTGGTCGACGAGGTGGTGGCGCAGCTGCGGGCGCTGGGCGCGCAGGTGGCGACGGGCCGGTTCGGGGCGGACATGCGCGTCTCGCTCACGAACCACGGCCCGTTCACGGTGATCATCGAGGTGTGAGTCCCGGGGCGGCCGATCGCCGGTCCCCGACGAGCGGTGACCGGTGGGGGCGCCCGCGGGATCCCGCGACGCGTCGCACAGCGTCACCCGACTGCCGGGAGCGCACGCACAGGAGGTACGGGCCGACCTGCCTACGCTGTTCGTCCACGGAACGCACTCCGCCTTCCCCGGACGACGTCCGCATCCGCCCCGGCGACCTGGTCGGCTGCTCGCGGCGGTGCGGCCGACCAAAGGCGATCAACTCCTGTGACATGTACGGATACGCGGATCGGACCCGACGCGGCCGGCGGCGCCGCCCACCGGACCGGTGCCCCCTCCCGGCACGGCGAGCGCTGACCCATGGCGACGCGCCCCCTCTCCGCCCGGCCGCACCACCCCCGGCCGGTCCGACGCTCACCGGCCGGGCGGTCCGCCCCTCGCTGGGCCCGTACCGCGCTGCGCGTCTGGACGGCGATCGGTGTGCTCGTCCTGGCCTGGCTGCTGCTGCGTTTCCTGAGGCCACTGGCCCCGCTGCTGTGGCCGCTGGCGGTGGCCGCGGTGGTCGCCTACCTCCTCGCTCCCCTGGTCGCCTACCTGGAACGTCGAAGGGTCCGCCGAGGACTGGCCGCCGTACTGGTGACGGCCGGGCTCGCGGCGGTCTCCTTCGGACTCGCCGCTCTGCTCGTACCCCCGCTCGTCGACCAGGTCTCGCAGGCCACCGCCGGCCTTCCCGCCTCCGCGGAAGAGGCGGAACGGCAGCTGAACGCGCTGGCCGCTCGGCTCGGGCTGGATGCGCGGGCCGATCTCGACGGCGCGGCCATCGTCGGCTGGCTGGAGCAGGAGGGGAACCGCGACGCCCTCGCCAGAGTCATCTCCGGACTCGGTGCGGCGACGCGCATCGCCGCCCTCGGCCTGCTCCTGACCCTCGCGGGCCTGGTGATCGGCTTCTATCTGCTGGCGGACCTGCCCCGCGTGACCCGCTCGACGGCCGCCCTGCTGCCGGAGCGCCGACGCGCCGAGGTGAGCGAGGTGGTGGGCCAGTGCCTGGCCGCCGCCGGCGCCTTCCTTCGCGGACAACTCCTGGTCTCGCTGTTCGTGGGCAGTGCCTCGTCACTGGCGCTGTGGGCCATCGGGCTGCGCTACTGGCTCTTCGTCGGTGTCGTCGCCGGGGTGACCAACCTGGTCCCCTTCATCGGCCCTCTCGTGGGAGGCGCGCTCGCGGTCGCCATCGCCCTGCTGAAGGGCAGCCTCCTGCAGGCCGTGGCGGCCGCCGCGGTCATCCTGGTGGTGCAGCAGGTGGAGAGCCACGTCGTCTCGCCGCTCGTGCTGGGGCGGGTGGTACGACTTCCTCCGGTCGTCGTCCTGGTGGTGGTGCTCGTCGGAGCGGCCTTCGCCGGAGTGGTCGGGATGCTGGTCGCCGTACCGGTGACCGCCTGCGCTCGCGTCGTGGCACAGCACCTGCGCAGATGAACGGGATGCGCGGCACCGGTGCCCGGACGGTCGGCCCGGGGCGGCTCGATCGCGAAAGATCGCGGTACTCGCCATACTGAGGGAGGGGCTGCGAGGGACGGCACGCCATCCGGCCGAAGGGAAGTGGCCTTCGTGTCTCATCATGTGCTCGTCGGCGTGGACGGGTCGCCGCAGAGCGCCGCCGCTGCCGAATGGGCCGCACAGGAAGCACTGTCGCGCGGGGCGCCGCTGCTGATGGTGCACGTGTACGAGGGGCTGGGCACGGCGACTGCTGCGGGCGGGCCCGCCGGGCGACGCCACTGGGCGGACGGGCTCCTGACCGACGCGGCGGAGAGGCTGCGGAGCGACCACTCCTCCCTGGCGCTCAGCACACGGGCGCTGCCCGGGCTGCCTGCCTCGGTCCTGGCGGCCGAGGCGGCCGACGCCGACCTGCTGGTGCTCGGCTCACGCGCGCTGGGCGGCGTGATGGGCTTCCTCCTCGGATCGGTCGGCAGGAAGACGATCAGCATGACGGAGCGGCCCGTCGTGCTCGTACGGGTACCGGGGCAGGATGCCTCGCCGCGGGGGGCCGGACCGGTCGGGTCCTGGCGGGGCGTGGTCGTCGGCGTGGACGTCGACCAGCGCGGCGACCCGCTTCTCGCCTTCGGATTCGAAGAGGCCGCTCGGCACGGCGGCCGCCTGCTGGCGCTGGCCGGATGGTCCATCCCTCCGGTGGTCCGCGACGCGACCGCACTCCTGGCAGCCCAGCGGGAGATGGAAGAGGACGTCGCGCGGCGCCTCACCGAGATCCTGGCGCCCTGGCGGCGGAGGTTCCCCTCGGTGGACGTCGTCGAGCGGGCACCTCTCGGCGCGCCCTCCCATCTGCTGGTCCACGCGGCGGCCGAGGCGGATCTCGTGGTGGTGGGCCGACGCGCCGGCAAGGCCCCCCTGGGCCCCCGCATCGGCTCCGTCGCCCAGGCCGTGATCCACCACAGCGTCGCGCCCGTCGCCGTCGTCGCCCACTCCTGACGGCGGCCCCGCGGCAAAGGCCGTGCCTCTGCGCTTCCGCCGCCCGGCCCTGACGCGTGGCCGGGCGGCGCGCCCCTCGAAAGCACCGGGTTGCGCTCAGGCCGCCTCGCCCCGCGTGTCGGGCGGGGCTCCTCACCCCGTCCGGGGATCCTGGCCCCATGAACACCGCCGTCGCGGTGCCGGCCGCCCTGCTGTCCGCCATCTGCTTCGGAGTCGGATCGGTGCTGCAGCACCAGGCGGCACGCCAGGCATCGCCGCAGAAGTCGTTGCGGCTCGGGCTCCTGCTCGAGCTGGCCCGTCGGCCGACATGGCTGGCGGGGATGGGCCTGGTCGTCCTCTCCTTCGCGTTACTGGGCCTCGCACTGGCCTTCGGCCCGCTGATCCTGGTCCTGCCGTTGGCAGCCATGGACCTCGTCTTCGCCCTGCCGCTGCTGGCCTGGCGTCGTCAGGTGCCCCTGGCCCGCCTGGAGGTGACCGGCATGGTGTGCACGGCGGGCGGTGTGGCCATGTTCCTGACGGTGCTGCCACCGGCCCCCCACGGGACGCCGGTTCCGGCGCTCGGCGACTGGGTGCCCGCGCTCGCGGCCATCGGCGGCGCGGTGCTCCTGCTGCTCCCGGCGGGGATGAGGCGCCGGGGGCGGGCGTCGGCCGCCCTGTACGCCCTCTCCGCGGCCTTGCTGTTCGCGCTTCTCGACAGCCTGATCAAGAGTGTGGCCGGCCGGGTCCGGACCGACGGCTCCGCTGTGTTCCTGCACTGGGAGCTGTACGCGCTGATCGTCGTCGGCGTGGTGGGCCTGACCCTGTCGCAGAGCGCCTACCAGGCCGGCCCCCTGGCCGTCAGCCTGCCGGTCATCGACACCGTGGAGCCGATCGGCGCGGTGGTGATCGGCGTCACCGTCTTCGGCGAACAGCTCGCCTCGTCCACCTGGGCATCGGCCGTGCAGGCGCTGGGCGCGGCCACGGCCGTGGCGGGCATCGTCCTCCTGGACCGGTCTCCGCTGGCGCGGGCCTGAGGTGATCGGTGCGCGCGACCGGTGCCCGGTCCGGCACGGACGGTGCGTGTGCCCACCCCGGGACACCGCGGCGTCGGGTTCCCGGAAAGCCGGGTCATCTCCTCTACTATCGAACCCCGCCACAGGGGGTGATATATGCCTAATTCGACTCTCGTCCTGAGCGTGCACCCTGCCACCGCGGTACGCCGACACCCGGGCGCGGGGGTTCCCGCACGCGCCTCGCATCTCGCCGAACACGCGGCCGCCGCACGGTGACGGTCCACGCGGCGGCGCTGACCGGCACGCTGGCCTCCATGGGGGGACTGGCCGCCGTCGCCCCCGTACTCGAGCGGCGGCTGGGAAGGGACACGGGATATGTGCTCGCGGCCGGCTTCATCACGCTGGCCGTGCTGCTGGGACTCGTGGCCCGGGCTCCGCTGGCGGGGGACCCGGTCGTCGCGTCCTGGCCGTGGATGCCCTCACTCGACGCGGCCTTCACCCTGCGCCTGGACGGCCTGGCCTGGCTGTTCTGCCTGCTCATCCTCGCGGTCGGCGCGCTCATCCTCGTCTACAGCGCACGGTATCTGCCCGAGGAGGGGCGGCACGGGCGGTTCTACACCCTCCTCACGGCCTTCGGAACCGCCATGCTCGGCCTGGTCCTCGCCGGCGACCTCGTCCTGCTGTTCGTGTTCTGGGAGCTCACCACGGTCCTGTCGTTCCTGCTGATCGGGACGACCGGACCGCATGCCGACCGTCCCGCGCTGCGGGCCCTGCTGGTCACGGCGCTCGGCGGGCTGGCCCTGCTGGTCGCCGTCGTCCTGCTGTCGGTCACGGCGGGAACCACCGACCTCGCCGCGGTCCTCGCGGCCCGCGAGGAGATCCTGGAGTCCCCCGTCGCACCGGCCGTGGGGGCGCTGTTGATCCTCGCGGCCGCCACGAAATCCGCCCAGTTCCCGTTCCACTTCTGGCTGCCGGGCGCCATGGTCGCCATCACACCCGTCAGCGCCTACCTCCACGCCGCCACCATGGTCAAGGCCGGCATCTACCTGCTCCTGCGGTTCTCCGCCCTGTACGCCGGGCAGCCCGGGTGGTCCCTCGCCCTCACCATGGTGGGGCTCGTCACGGCCGTGCTGGGCGCGGTACAGGCGCTGCGCGAACACGACCTCAAGGCCCTGCTCGCCTACTCAACGGTCAGTCAGCTCGGTCTGCTCACCGCGGCGATCGGTGTCGGCACGACTGTGGCCCTGGCCGCGGCCGTGCTGCACACCTTCGCGCACGCCCTGTTCAAAGCGACGCTGTTCATGCTGGTGGGCGTCATCGACAAGGAAGCGGGCAGCCGCGACATCCGGAAGCTGTCCGGCCTGCGCCGCGTCATGCCGGTGACGGCGACGCTGACCGGACTCGCCAGTCTGTCCCTGGCGGGCGTCCCTCCGCTGATCGGCTTCGTCAGCAAGGAGTCGCTGTTCGAGGGCTTCGCCGGAGCCGATGTGTTCCCCGGCGCCAACCTCGTCGCGGGCACCCTGGCGATCACGGCCTCCGCCCTGACCTTCGCCTATGCCATGCGCATCTTCTACGACGCGTTCGCCGGTCCGACCATGCAGCGGCGGCTGTACGAGCCGGCCTGGTCCTTCCTCGCTCCCGCCGCGGTCGCGGCCGCCGCCGGACTGCTCCTCGGACCGTTCGTGACCTTGCTGAACCCGGTGACGCGCCAGGCCGTCCTGGAAGCCGAGCCCGGGGGCGTCCCTCCCCACTTCTCGTTCTGGCACGGGATGAGCCTGGAGCTGGGGATGTCCGCCGTGGCCATGGCGTTCGGCCTGACGCTCTTCGTCCGCCGCGACAGAACCGACGCCTGGCTGGAGCGGCTGCCCCGGCTCGGCGGCACCAAGACCTTCGACCGCGCCTACCGAGGGGTGCTGCGCCTGGGGGAACTGGTGGGCCGCCCCGACCTGCGGGCGGCGCCCGCGCCGTACCTGCTCCGCCCGCTGCTGGGCCTCATCGCGCTGGGCATCGCCGGAGTCGTGCTCCTGGACTCTCCCGCCGCTCCCCGCGGCCATGCCGGGGACGGCCCGGTGGAGTGGGCGGTGCTGCTGCTGCTCGCGGCGGCGGTGGCAGGACTGGTCACGGCCCGTTCGTCCGTGGCGACCGTGGCCTACCTGGGCGCCACGGGGCTGGTCGTGACCGTGTGGATCCTGCTGGCCGGGGCGCCGGACGTCGCCCTCACCCTGCTCCTGGTGGAGGTACTGACCGCCGTGGCAGCCGCCTTCGTCCTGCGCGACCCGCGCCCGCCCGCCCGCCCACCGGACCGCCGCGGGAGCGCACTGGCCGCACCGGCCGCCTGGTGCGTGGCGGTGCTGGTGGGGCTCGCCGCGACCGGCTGCACCCTCGCCCTCACCGGGCATCGGGAACTCTCCCGCGCGGGCGACTACTTCCTCCGCAACGCGCAGCCGCAGACCGGCGGAAGCAACGTGGTCAACACGATCCTGGTGGATTTCCGAGGGCTGGACACCCTCGGCGAGTCCGTCGTCCTCGCCGCGGTCGCCCTCGGCCTGGTGATGCTCCTGCCGAGGGCACCCGCCTCCACCGGTGCCCCCGCCCTGCCGTCGTCCGCGTACGCGGACGTTCTGGGCCCGGCGTACCGCTTGCTCGCACCGGCCATGGCGATCCTCTCCGGCTACCTGTTCCTGCGCGGCCACGACGAGCCGGGAGGCGGATTCATCGCCGCTCTCACCGCGGGAGCCGCCGTGGCCCTCGCGCATCTCTCGGGCGTCGCCCTTCCCCGGTGGATGCGCGGCGGGCCGCTCGTCGCGGTCGGGCTCGTGCTCGCCCTGGCCACCGGGCTCGCCGCCACGTTGACCGGCCGTCCGTTCCTCACGCCCCTGAAACCGCTGGGCGACGGCCCCGGCACGGCGCTGCTGTTCGACGCCGGCGTGTACCTCCTGGTCCTGGGGCTGATGGTCAGCTTCGTGGACCGGCTGGCCGCCCCCCGGGCCGAGCCGTGCTGACCGCCGCGCTCGCCGTCGGCGTCCTGACGGCCGGAGGCGTCTACCTGCTGCTGCGGCCCGGTCTGCTCCGGATGACGTTCGGCTTCGTGCTCCTCGGGCACGCCGTGAACCTGCTGTTCCTGACGGCAGGCGGTACGGCCCGCAGAGAGCCGCCCCTGATCGGGCACGGTGACCTCGCACGGATGGCCGACCCGCTGCCCCAGGCGTTCGTCCTGACCGCCATCGTGATCACCTTCGGCATCACCGTGTACCTCCTCGGCCTGGTGCTCACCGGGTCCGACGGAAGCGCGCGGGGGCGCACACCGCCCGGCGACCGTCAGGAAGGCCCCTCGTGAACAGCACGGTCCTCACCCTCCCCGTGGCCCTTCCGCTCCTGGCGGGCGGGCTCCTCGTGCTCGTTCCCTGCGGACCCCGCCCGCGCCGGTGGACCGCCGCCGCGGTATCCGCGGCGGTGCTCGCTCTCGGTGTGGTCCTCGTGGCCGCGACCTCGGACGGCTCGGTCGTCCGCCAAGCCGTCGGCGGATGGCCTCCGGGCATCTCGATCATGTTCGCCGCCGACATGCTCAGCGCCCTGATGCTGTGTGCCGGCGCGGGTCTCGTCCTGGTCTCCCTCGCCTTCGCCGCCGCGACCCGCGACGACCGGGACCGCCGGTTCGTCCCGCTCGCGCTGCTGCTGTCGGCGGGTGTGTACGGGGCCTTCCTCACGGCCGACCTGTTCAACCTCTTCGTGTTCGTCGAGGTCATGCTCGTCCCCTCCTACGCCCTGCTCACCATGGCGGGCCGCCGGGAGAGAGGGGCCGCGGGCCGGGTGTACGTCACCGTCAGCCTGCTCGCCTCGACGATCCTGCTCGCGGGAGTCGGCTTGCTGTACGGCGTCACCGGCACCGTGAACCTGGGCGAACTGGCGGGTGCCGCGACCCGCGACACGGGCGCGGCCCTCGCCGCCGGAGTGGTGCTGCTCGCCCTGGCGGCCAAGGCGGCCGTGGTGCCCCTGCACGGCTGGCTGCCCCGCTGCTATCCGGCGGCACCACCCGCGGTGACCGTCCTCTTCTCCGGCCTGCTCACCAAGGTGGGCGTCTACGCGATCATCAGGATCTACGCGGTCGTCTTCGACGGCACCGGACTCTCGCCCGTCATCATGCCGGTCGCCCTCCTGACGATGGCGGTCGGCGTGCTGGGAGCCGTAGGACAGCCCGACATGCGGGGCATCCTGTCCTTCCACATGGTCAGCCAGATCGGCTACCTGCTCCTGGCGGTGGCGCTCTTCACCTCGGCCTCCCTCACCGCGGGAGTCTTCTTCCTGGTCCAGTACGTCCTGGTCAAGGCGGCCCTCCTGGTCTGTGCCGGCGCGGTGGAGAACACGCACGGCACCGACCGCCTGGACCGCCTGGGCGACCTGGCCCGCACCGCCCCCCTGCTCGCCGTGGCCTTCCTGGTCTCCGCGTTCTCCCTGGCGGGGATGCCGCCCCTGTCCGGGTTCGTCGCGAAACTGGCCCTGATCAGGGCCGCGACCGAACAGGCGGAGTACCTGGCCGTGGGGGTGGCGACCGTCGTCAGCCTGCTCACGCTCACCTCCATGATGAAGATCTGGAACGCCGCCTTCTGGAGCCGTCCCACCCCCTCTTCCCCCTCGCGTACGGCGTCCCGAGGGCCCACGGCCGCGGTCGCGGTGCGACCGGCCCTGACGGTGCCGGCGCTGGCCCTGGCCGCCCCCTCGCTGGTCCTCGGCGTACTCGCCCAGCCGCTGCTCACGGCCGCGTCCGCCGCGGCGGGCGGCCTGATCGACCCCTCGGCCTACGTACAGGCGGTGACCCCATGACCTCGCCCCCCACCCACCCGCTCTCCGAAGCAGCCGCCCGTTGCGGCCGAGGGCTGTCCTTCCTCTTCCACTACAGCCGCAGCTTCCTGCGCGCCAACGCCGTCGTTGCCTGGGAGATCATGACCCCCGGGAGCGGGATCGCTCCCGCCATCGTGAGGATGCCCCTGCGCGGCCGGTCCGCCTGGGAGAGGGTCGCCTTGGCCCACCTGATCACCCTGACCCCCGGGACGCTCGTCCTGGAGGTCGAACTGGACCCGCCCGCTCTGTACGTCCACGGCATGCACGCAGCCGACCCCCAGCGCTTCCTGGCCTCCCTCCACGACATGGAGGACCGCCTCCTGGGCATGCTGCGGCCGCGCGAGAGGAGCGGGGCATGACGGCGGTGGACGTCATGCTGGGCGTCCTCGCCGCCGTGATGGTCGTGGTGATCTGGCGCCTGGCCGTCGGCCCGACCGACGCCGACCGCCTCGTGGCAGTGGACCTGGCGTTCGTGGTGTTCGTGGCGGCGATCGCGCTTCTCGCCCTCCGGCTGCGGACCTCCGCCGTGCTCGTCCTGGTGCTCGTCGCGACCCTCGTGGGCTTCCTCGCCACCGTGGCCGTGGCCCACCTCCTGGAACGCGGGCGGCGGCCATGACCGCACTCGCCGTGCTCGGGTACACGCTGGCAGGCACCGGAACGGCCTTGATCGGCATCGCCGCCGTCGGGCTGGTCCGTCTCCCCGACGCCTACAACAGGGCCAACGCCGTGGCCAAAGCGGCAGCGCTCGGCGTCGTAGGCGTCCTGCTCGGCGTCCTGGCCCTCAGCCCCTCGCCGTTCAGCGGCGTCATGCTCGTCGTCGGAGCCGTGTTGCAGCTGCTGACCACTCCGTTCGCCGCCTACGCCGTAGGCCGGGCGGCACACCGCTCCGGCGCCCCGAGGGCTCCGTCGACCCACCACGACGATCTGTCCGACCACCACACCTGACGCCCCGGCCCGCGCGACGGCGATGGCCGGCAGGGGTCTCACCGCAAGATGCAGCGAGCGGCATGCGCCCTATATTGTGACAATATGGACACTTGGCTGGTCGTCCTTCTCTGCGTCGGGGCCTGGGTGGCCACCGGCCTCCTCACTGCCTGGTGGATGGCGCGCCGGGGCCACAGACGGCCGTGGTGGCTGTTCATGGGCGCCGTTCTCGGACCCGCCCTGGCCGCCGCCGCCGGAGAGCGGGTCCAGCGGCACCCCGAGCGGCTCTCGCGGATGGAGACCGGTGCGCGCGGACCCGGCGAGCTGCGGGTGCTGGTGGGCGTGGACGGCTCCGACGAGTCGCAGGCGGCGCTGGATCTCGCTGTCGAACTCCTGGGGCCGTACGCGGACTCGCTCGTCGCCGCCGAGGTGGTGGGATACGACGCGGCCGAGGACGGGTGGGACCCGAGCATCGTCGCGGCCAAGAGTCGTCTGAGCACCGCCGCCGAGCAGAGCGGGGGGCGGGTGACGGAGTGCGACGTCCTGTCCGGGCCGCCGGCGCAGGCGCTGATGAGCTACGCGACGGAGCAGGACATCGACCTCATCGTCGTCGGCACGCACGGGCGGGGCCTGTCCCGTCGGCTGCTCGGCAACGTCGCCCAGGAACTGCTGCGCCAGAGCACGGTGCCGGTCCTCGTGGCCGGCCCCCACCAACACGCGACCCGCCGGTGACTCCGGGGGCGGTGCAGAGCGCTCTGCACCGCCCCCGGAGCCACGGCCCGACCCGGTCGGCCGTGCTGTCGGCTCGGCGTGAGCGGACCCGGTGGAGGCCGCCGGGGCGGCGCGCTCCGGCCCTCCGGTCCGCCGCGGGCCCCGGCAGGCCTACGGCTCGACCACCGTCTCCTGCGCCGCGGCCGTGTCCCCGGCGAGCAGCTCCGCGTCCACGGCCACGTTCCGCTTGACCAGGGCCAGGGCGATCGGGCCCAGCTCGTGGTGGCGGGCCGAGGTGGTGATGAAGCCGAGCTGGCGGCCCTCCTCGCCGTCGGCGGCCAGCCGTACCGGCGTCCCGTGGCCGGGCAGGTGCACCTCGCTGCCGTCCAGGTGCAGGAAGACCAGTCGGCGCGGCGGCTTCCCCAGGTTGTGGACGCGGGCGACGGTCTCCTGGCCCCGGTAGCACCCCTTCTGGAGGTGGACGGCGGTGCCGATCCAGCCCAGCTCGTGCGGGATGGTGCGGTGGTCGGTCTCGAAGCCGACACGCGGCCGGTGCGCCTCGACGCGCAGCGCCTCGTACGCCAGGATCCCGGCGGCCGGGCCGTTGGCGGCGGCGTACGCCTCCAGGTCGGCGCGCGGCAGGAAGACGTCCCGGCCCTGCGGGGTCTCCCGTACGGTCACCCCGTCCGGGACCTTGGCGATGGAGCCGGCCGGGAGGTACACGACGGCGGTGTCCTCGGTGCGGTCGGCGACCTCGACCCGGTAGAAGAACTTCATCGACTCCAGGTAGGCGATCAGCTCGCCCTGGGTGCCGGGTTCGACGTGCATCCACACCGTCGTCCCGTCGTCGACGAGATACATGGCGTGCTCGATGTGCCCGTTGGCGGAGAGGATCAGGGCCTCGGTCGCCCGGTGCGGGGCGAGGTCGCTGACGTGCTGGGTGAGCAGCAGGTGCAGCCAGCTCAGCCGGTCGTCCCCGGTGACGGTGACGACACCGCGGTGGGAGAGGTCGACCAGGCCGGTGCCGTCGGCGAGGGCGCGTTGCTCGCGGAACAGATCGCCGTAGTGTGCGGCGACACCTTCGTCGCGGCCCTCGGCGGCGACGGCGCCGGGCAGGGACAGCAGGGGGCTCTTCATGCCGCCCAGCCTACGACTTGGGCCCGCCGTCCCCCGCAGCCGTACAGGCCCGGCACCGGCCGAAGATCGCGAAGTGCTTCATGTCTGTGTCGAAGCCGAAGTCGGCGCGGAGCTTCTCGGTGAAGTCGGCGACGACGGAGAGGTCCGCCTCGATGACGTCCTTGCAGTCCCGGCAGACCAGGTGGATGTGGTGGTGGCGGTCGGCCAGGTGGTACGTCGGGGCGCCGTGCCCGAGGTGGGCGTGGCTGACCAGCCCCAGCTCCTCCAGGAGCTCCAGGGTCCGGTACACCGTGGAGATGTTCACCCCGGACGCGGTCTTGCGCACTTCGCACAGGATGTCGTCCGGAGTCGCGTGCTCCAGGGCGTCGACGGCCTCCAGGACGAGCTGACGCTGCGGCGTCAGCCGGTAGCCGCGCTGCCGAAGATCGGTCTTCCAGTCGGTGCTCACCACAGGCCCAGTGTAGGGCGGGTGAGCACCGGCCAGGAGGCTCGCGGCGCAGGGGCCTACTTGAAGAACGCGATGCCGTCGTCCGGCATGTCCGGGAGGCTACGCGCCATCTCGGCGACCTCTTCCGGAGTGACGACCTTCTTCAGGTGCGCCGACATGTACGGCCGCAGCTCGACGTCGGGGGTCGACTTCTCGCCGACCCACATGAGGTCGCTGTTCACATACCCGTAGAGCCGCTTGCCCCCGCTGTACGGACCGGAGGCCGCGGTGCGGGCGACCGCATCGGTGACCAGGTCGATCTGCGGCTTCTGGTGCGCCAGCTCGCCGTACCAGATCTCGACGACGCCCTGGTCCCGGACCATGACGACCTCGACCTTGCGGTCCTTGTCGACGCGCCAGTAGCCGGACTCCGACTCCAGCGGGCGGACCTGGTTGCCTTCGCCGTCCAGGACCCAGCTGTGGGAGACGTACTCCAGGAAGTCACGGCCGTCGTGGCTGAACGTGACCTCCTGGCCGAAGTTGCACTTCTCGGCACCGGGGAAGTCGGAGACGCCCGCACCCGCCCACTTGCCGATGAGGAAGGCCAGCGGGACGAGGTCCGGGTGGAGGTCGGACGGGATCTCGATCATGAGCGGCTCAGACGATCTGTGAGAGGGCGGAACGATCGGGTACGGCGAGGGTCAGCGCTGGCCCTGGTACAGCTTCTTCACGGCGACGACCGTGAAGGCGAGCACGCCGACGCAGACCAGGATCAGCAGGGCGGAGAAGAATGCCTCAAGCACGGGGGCTCCTCGGAATGAGCGGTATGGCGGCAGTACAGGGCCGGGCCCCAGCCTAATGGGTGGGGCCCGGGCCCTCTCGTCCAGGGATGGGCCGAACGGCGTCACCACCGCCCGGCCCGCCCCTCCTCCCCCGGCTGTGCGCCTCAGCCCAGCAGCTGGTTCTGGAGGATCACCGTCTGCTGGAACGGAATGCGGGCAGCCTCCGCCTCGCCGGGGCGCTCGTGGACGATCAGGGCGAGCGTGTCACCGGCGACGGAGTACGCCTGGCGCGTGTGCGCGTCGCCGTGCGGGGCCTTCACGGTGAACACGTACGACGCCACCCCCTCCACCGCCCGCGTGGACTTCCAGGTCGTGTCGAACGCGACCTCCTCCGCCCCGGCCAGCGGCCAGCGCATCGTCACCCCGATGTTCAGTTCCCGCTGTACGTCGGTGACGGCACCGGCCGAGTCGAACCGGAGCAGATAGATCCGGGCCCGGGTGCCGTCGGGCATGGTCCAGCCCCGGGCGGCGATGTGGCGGGGCGGGGTGTCGGTCAGGAGCTGGTCCAGCTCGTCGCGGTCCTCGGCCCGGTACTCGGCGAGGAACCGTTCCTGCTTGACCCAGCCGCCGTTCAGCGCCTTGTCCGGGGTGGACCCGGCGGGTGCGGGCAGCAGCAGCTCGCGCAGGTCCGCGTGGTGGATCTGCGCCGCGTTGGCCTCGGTGAACGGGCGGGGCGAGCCGGCCGGGAGCGCGGGGAGGGAGAGCTTGGGGTACGCCCAGCGCCCGTCGTCCTCGGTGGCGAGCCCGGGGACGTCGCCCCGCTCGGCCGAGGTGATCACCAGCGCCGTCCCCGTACCGAGCCCGCCGAACACCAGCACCGCCGCCGTCCACCGGGCGACGGCCCGCAGGGCGCGGCGCGGCGGGCGGGGAGCGGCGGGTGCGGGGGCCTCCGGCACGGCCGGGGACGTGGTGGGCGCGGCGGCCTCCGTCGGCGGGGCGGAGGCGGGCGCCACGGTCTGCTGGTCGCTCATCTGATCGCTCATACGGACATCCCCGGGGACGTGATGTGGTCCAGTTGCTGCTTCACCAGGCCGGCGACCGTGGCCGCGCGGAGCGGCTTGGGGCCGTCCACCTGGAAGGTCACCGATGTCCCGCCCTCGTACGCGTGGCAGGCGATGCTGTCGACCGGGTTCTCGCGGTCGTCGGGCAGGCGGTAGCAGGTGGCGTTCTTGTGGCCGTCGATCTTCGGCCCCTTGTCCAGCACGCCGAATGCCTCCACGAGGGCGGTCTTCTGCTCGTGGAGGGTGCGGACCGTCCGCGCGTTCTCGGCCTGGGTGATCCGCACGGAGAGCACCAGGTCGCCGGAGTCGGCGGCGTACGAGCGGTGGGCGACGCCCCGGACCTTGAGCTTGCCGATAAGCGCGTCGAGCTGGCGGTACTGCTTGGCGCTCAGCCCGCGCCCGCCCTCCTCCTTCAGCGCGGCGACGGCGGCCTCCCCGCGGGCCTCACCGTCGTTGCTGAGGCCGGCGAGGTCCGGGCCGAGCCGGTAGCCCTCGGGCACGGGCAGCAGCAGCCTGCTCAGTTCGGTGTCCGCCCTGCCGCGGTCGGCCTTCGCCGCGGGGTCGGGGCCCGGCTCGGGGGCGCTGTCGTCCCAGACGGCCGTCTCGACGGTCCGGTCGGCGCCGCTCACGGCCTGGGCCGTGTAGGCGGCGCCGCCGCCCACCGCGGCGAGGACCAGCACGAGCGGCAGCACGGTGGCCACGGCCCGTCGGCGCCTCGGGGCGGAGGGCTCCGGTGCGGCGGGGGCTTCCGGAGTGGTGGAGGCCTCCGGCGCGGCGGAAGTGGTCTCGGCGTCGTCGCTCACAGGCGCTCCAGCTGTCGTTCGGCGAGGACGCGGATGTCCTTCTTGCTGATGGGCTTCACATCGCTGATGCCGATGTCGATCATGATGTCTCCGCGTACGGCCAGCGCCCTGGCGCGATAGAGGGGCAGATAGCCGGCCTCCCGCTCGACGGGGTAGAGGAAGTAGCGCCCCTGGCCGGTGCCTTCGATCGGATCCCCGGCGTTACCGGCCCCCTCCTTCGCTTCCGGCATGTAGGAGAGCTGGTTGGCGAGGTGATCGGGGGCGTAGCTGTCCAGGCCCGGCCTGAACTGGACCAGGGCGAGATGGGTGTGCCGGTCCTTCTGTACCCACTCGGTCGCCGCGACCCGGCGCAGACCGCTCTCGGTGAAGTACCGGAACATGCCCTCCCCGTCCTTGAAGTACCGGGCGTACTCCGCGTACGGCATCCATTCGCCGCCCTCGCGGGGGTAGTCCGGAGAGGCCTCCGCCCCCTTGGGCCGCTCCAGCAGCAGCTTGCGCAGGTCTCCGTCCGTCTTGACCCGCCGGTCCTCGGAGGCGGGCAGCGGGGCCGGGGCCTTGTCGGCCGCGAGCGGTTTCGCCGGGTAGGCCAGGCCGGGCTGGGAGAGGGCGGGCAGGGGCGTCGGTGGCCGCTGGGACTGGATGCCGTAGCCGACGGCGGTGCCGCCGGAGATCCCGAGCAGGGCCGCGGCGGCGATGATCAGTGCCGTGCGGCCCCGGGGTCTGCTGGTGGGCGAAACAGTGTCGTTCGGTTCCAAAAGGGGTCCCCCCGTAGTGAGTTCGAAGCGCGGGCGGCGCATCCGCGCGCACAGGTGACTCGCAGGTCAGGGGGGAGGTTGCCCCTCGGAGGATTACAGTTCGGTGTATGTCGAAGAAGCTTGTGATCAAGGTGACCGCCGGGCCCGAAGCCGCCGAGCGCTGCTCTCAGGCCTTCACCGTGGCGGCGGTGGCCGTGGCCAGTGGCGTGGAGGTCTCGCTCTGGCTGACCGGGGAGTCGTCGTGGTTCGCGCTGCCAGGCCGGGCCGCCGAGTTCGAGCTGCCGCACGCCGCCCCGCTGCCCGATCTGCTCGACTCGATCCTGGCGGGCGGCCGGGTCACCCTCTGCACGCAGTGCGCGGCCCGGCGCGAGATCACGGAGCAGGACGTCCTGAAGGGCGTACGGATCGCGGGGGCGCAGGTCTTCGTCCAGGAGGCCATGGCGGACGGCACGCAGGCGCTCGTCTACTGACCGGCCTTCTCCACAGGGCCGGTACGGCCCTGATCCACGGGTCAGTACCGCTTCTTCCCGTCCAACTCGTCCCACCACTCGTCGGACTTCGGGTCCCCGGAGGGGTCGTCCCACCACCGGTCCTCCGGCCCCCGCCGGTTGGCGAGCGTCGCGGCGACGGGCGGGATCACCATCGCGACCAGGCACATCGCGACGGCGGCGGGCATCGACCACAGACGGACGACGGCCCAGGCGGAGACGAAGAGGACGACGCATCCGCCCATCAGGAGGAAGTAGTTCCGCCGGCGTCGGGCGTACATACCTCCAGCGTAGGACGGTCGCCGGACCTCCGTGACCGGACGGCGCGGAACGGCACGAAGGGCCGCACCCCGCGTCAGGTGGCGTCCAACCCCCTGGGGTGCGGCCCTTCGGCCGTCTCGGTGCCGCCGGTCAGGCGGCCGTGCCGTGGATCAGACGGCGATCGCGACCTCGGAGAGCCCGCCGGTCTGCGCGACGACCGTGCGGTCGGCGCTGCCGCCCGGGACCAGGGCGCGGAGCGTCCAGGTGCCCTCGGCCGCGTAGAAGCGGAACTGTCCGGTCGCCGAGGTCGGGACCTCGGCGGTGAACTCACCGGTCGAGTCCAGCAGGCGCACGTAGCCGGTGACGGGCTCGCCGTCGCGGGTCACGCTGCCCTGGATGGTGGTCTCACCGGGCTTGATCGTCGAAGCGTCGGGGCCGCCGGCCTTTGCTCCACACATGGTTCTGTCCTTCGGGTCGGGTCGGGTCGTGCGGGTCGGTCGACTACTTGGCGGGGCCCAGCTCGATCGGCACGCCGACGAGGGAGCCGTACTCGGTCCAGGAACCGTCGTAGTTCTTGACGTTCTCCTGGCCGAGCAGCTCGTGCAGGACGAACCAGGTGAGCGCGGAACGCTCACCGATGCGGCAGTAGGCGATGGTGTCCTTCGACAGGTCGACCTGCTCGTCCTCGTAGAGGGCCTTCAGCTCGTCGTCCGACTTGAAGGTGCCGTCGTCGTTGGCGTTCTTCGACCACGGGATGTTGCGGGCGCTCGGCACGTGGCCGGGGCGCTGCGACTGCTCCTGCGGGAGATGGGCCGGGGCGAGCAGCTTGCCGCTGAACTCGTCGGGCGAGCGCACGTCGACCAGGTTCTGGCTGCCGATGGCCTTCACGACGTCGTCGCGGTAGGCGCGGATCGACTCGTCCTGCGGCTTGGCCTTGTACTGGGTGGCCGGGCGCGTGGGGACGACGTCGGTCAGGTCGCGGGAGTCCAGCTCCCACTTCTTGCGGCCGCCGTCGAGCAGCTTGACGTTCTCGTGGCCGTACAGCTTGAAGTACCAGTAGGCGTAGGACGCGAACCAGTTGTTGTTGCCGCCGTAGAGGACGACCAGCGTGTCGTTGGCGATGCCCTTCTCACTGAGCAGCTTCTCGAAGCCGGCCTGGTCCACGAAGTCGCGGCGGACCGGGTCCTGGAGGTCCTTCGTCCAGTCGATCCGGATCGCGTTCTTGATGTGGTTCTTCTCGTACGCCGAGGTGTCCTCGTCGACCTCGACGATGGCGACCTGCGGGTCGTCGAGGTGGGCCTCGACCCAGTCGGCGTCAACCAGGACGTCGCTGCGGCTCATGTTCTTCTCCTCCGGGGCAGTCTGCGGCGGGGTGGTGCGAGATGCGGAGTGTGCGTGGTGCGGGTGTGCGGGTACGCACGCGGACGGACGGAGCGTGGCGCGTACGGGGCACGGGGGGCCGGCCCTGACGGTGCGGTCGAAGGGCCGGGGAGCAGCGGGACGGACGAACGTCCCGCTCAGGAGGTGCGACAGAGCATGGCGGCGACGCGGCACAGGTCTACTGCCCGCCGCTTCGTGAGATCCGCCTGTCGCTTCATGCGTCCGATCGTAGGGAGGTACGGGCGGAGATGTCACCGCCGTGTCGCATGGTGAGACGCGATCATCCATGATGCGAGACGCCTAGCGGGTGGGCGCACTCCGGGGCCGGTTCCCCGCCGCTCCCCGTGCGCGACACATCTACGGACCGGACGCCGTCGTCTCACTATCCGGATCGGGAGCTCCGGGCCGGAGCGCGCGGGTCCGGCCCGTCGGCTCCGTCGGCTCACCCGTCAGCCCCCGCCGGCCCCGCTGACCGGAGGGTCTCAGCCGGTCAGCGACACGTTCGAGCCGCCCAGCTCGATCTCCAGGCCGTTCTCCGTCACCTGGGTCCTCCGGAGCTCCAGCCCCTTCGGCAGACCGTCGATGTCGCGCTCGAAGTCCGTCCTCTGGCGCACCAGTTGCTCCACGCCCGGGATGCCCTCGCCCGGCACCTCGTCGGCGCGCACCTTGACCGTGTGCCCGTCGACCCGGGTCACGGTGGAGAGCACGCTGCGGGAGATCGGGCGGCCGAGGACCTCCACCGTGCCGGTGACCTTCACCTTGCCGTCGCCGCCGTACGCGGCGGTGACGCCGTCGTCCGCCGCCGCCGTCAGGTCCTCGTACGAGACGAGCGCGGCGCCGGTGGCGCGGGCCGCTGTGGCGGTGGAGTAGCCGGGGCCGAGCTTCACGTCGTGCAGCTCGACCCGGACCTCGTCGACCCGGACCGCACGGCCGCCGGTCTCGGTCTGCATCCCGCTGAGCGAGACGTCCACCCGGTCGAGCCTGGAGGCGGCGAGCTGGGTGAGGAAGGGGAAGCCCTTGATCGATATCTCGGCCCTCCCGCCGCTGCCACCGCTCAGGCTGATCCGCTCCTCGGCCTCCGACTCGGCGAGGTGGACGGCCACCCGGTCGACGGCGACGAAGATCCCGCCGACCACCGCCAGCAGGACCAGCAGGATTCGCAGTGCGCGCATGTGTGTCGTTCCCCCAGCTCAGCCGTACGGTCGGTCCCCCGGGCGATCGACGAGCGGCACCACCCGATCGGTTCCCGGGGCGCCTTCCCCCGTTGAGTACACGTCAGACCAGCGCACGGCCGATCAGGTAGACCGCCGGGGCCGCCGCGGTGAGCGGCAGCGCCACCCCGGCCGTCATGTGGACGAAGCGCGACGGGTAGTCGTAGCTCGCCACCCGCAGCCCGATCAGCGCGCAGACGCCCGCCGCGAGGCCGAGCAGCGCGCCCTGGCCGCCGTACCCCGTGAGACCGCCCACCGCGATACCGGCGCCCGCGCCCGCGAGCAGCGCCACCACGACCGACGCGATGCCCGGGAGGGGCAGCGCCCGGGCGAGCACGGCCGCCGCGACCGCCACCCCGCCGACCGCCACGGCGTCCCCGGCCGCCGCGAGGTGCCCGGCGGCCAGGACCGCGAGCGCCGCCGAGACGACCGTGGCCATCAGGCCGTACAGCCGCTCGTCGGCGGCCGCGTGGCTGCGGAGCTGGAGGACCACGGTGAGCAGCACCCAGACCCCCAGGGTGCCCAGGAGCGCCGCGGGCCCGTGCTCCCGGCCCGCCGTGAGGAGCGCGACATCGGCGACGAGTCCGCCGGCGAAGGCGAGGGCGATGCCCTGGCGGGCGGGCCACATGCCGTTGAGCCGGAACCAGCCCGCGGCCGTCAGGGCCTGGAGCAGGACGAGGGGGACGAGCAGGGCGTACGGGCCGATGGCCGCGCCGCCCGCGAGGAGCAGGCCGAGCCCGGCGGTGAGCGCGGCGGGCCGCATCCCGGGCGCGATGATCGGGGACCGCCCCTCGGCCCTGGCCCGCTGGGCGTCGGTGATCCGGGCGTTGCCGAGGGTGGTGGGCGCGCTGTAGCCGGAGTCGTCGAGCCGGGCGTCCTGCGGCTGCGACTGCCGCGGGGCCGGAGGCACGGGGGCGGGCCCGGCCTCGGGCGGCAGCGGGAGGGAGCCGGAGGCGCCCTGCGGGGGCAGGTAGGCGGTGTCGGCGGCGGAGGGCACCGGCTGGTGGAGCTGCTGAGGCTGGGCCCGGTGCTGGGGCTGGTGGTACGGCTGCGACGGCTGAGGCTGGTGGTACTGCGGCTCCTGGTACCGCGGCCGCTGCTGGGGCTCCCGGTACGGCTGCGACGGCTGAGCCACCCCGTACGGATCGGAGCCCTGCCCGTTCCCGTACGCGTCGGCCCCCGTCCCGTACGCCACCGGCCGAGGCGCGCCGCTCCCGTCCGGCTCCGGCTGTCCGTACCCCTGAGGCGCGACGTCCCGCCGGATCGTCGGCTGGTACTGCGTGTCCCAGGTCGGCGCCTGCCAGGTCTGGGTCGCACCCTGGTCGAAGGCGTCCGGCTCCTGGGGCGGGGCGGGCTGCCCGGCCGTCCCGTCGGGCCAGTGCTGCTGCGGCGGCTGCGGCGCGGGCGGCTGCTGCGGCGCGTACGGATACGGGTACTGCTGATCGCTGCTGCTCATGGCCTGCGGTTCATCCTCCTGCGAACGGCGGGAGCACCTCGACCGTGCCGCCCTCGGCAAGGCGTACGGTCTCATGCCCACGGGTGCCGACGGGGTTGCCGTCGACGAGGAACGAGCACCGCTGGAGCACCCGGCTCAGCTCGCCCGGGTGGCGTTCGCGTACGGCGTCGAGCGCCTCGGCGAGGGTCGCCGCCGCGTACGGCTCCTCCGCGGTGCCCGCGGCGGCTTTGGCCGCTGCCCAGTAGCGGATCGTCCCCGCTGCCATGGCGCAACTCCTTCGGTCGGTTCGTCGGACGCGTCGCGCGTCGGCTCTCCATGATGGGTCACGTGGGCGGCGCGGCCGTCGCCCAGGCGGCGATCCGGGCCAGCAGGGCGTCGTCCGCCGCGTTCTCCGCATGCCCCATCCCCCGCTCCAGCCACAGCTCCGCGCCGCCCTCCCCCGCCGCGTCGGCCAGCATCCGCGGGTGGTCCAGCGGGAAATAGGGGTCCCGGTCGCCGTGGACGAGCAGCAGCGGGGCCGGGGCGATGAGCGGGACCGCGGCGACCGGGGAGAGCGGCACGGGGTCCCACGCCTCGGTGGCGATGCGGGTACGGAGTCCGTAGCGCCCGACGAGCCGCCCCGAGGGCCGGGTGACCACCCAGTGCAGTCGGCGCATCGGGGCCGTGCCCCGGTAGTACCAGCGGGCCGGGGCGCTGACCGACACCACGGCATCCGCATGCGCGCCCGCGACCACGGGCATGGGCACGGGCATGCCGGGATGCGCCCCCAAGTGCTCCCCTGTGCGCCCCTCACGCTCCGGTACACGAACGGATGCATCCGATGCCCCGAAACCATCCGGACCGCACTCCGGCCCCCGCCCCGGCGTCCCGCCCGTATACAGACCACCGCGATACAGAGCACCGTGCCGGAGCACCACCGAGCCGCCCATGGAGAAGCCGACCGTCACGACCCGCACGTGCCCCAGGGCCCGTGCCCACGCCACCGCGGCGGCCAGATCCAGCACCTCGCGGTCGCCCACCGTGGAGCGCCCGCCGGACCGCCCGTGGCCCCGGAACGAGAACGTGATCACGGCCGCACGCTGGGAGAACACCCGCGCGGCACGGCGTACGGCAGGCCGGTCGACCGAGCCGGTGAAGCCGTGCGCGACGACGATCGCGGGAGTGTCGGCCGCCGCTTCCCCACGGCCTCCGGGACCCGCCCCGGAACCCGCCCCGGAACCCGCCGTACACGGTTCGTACACCGCCTCGACCGGTACGCCGTCATCGGTCAGCAAGGTGGCCGAACGCGGTACCCGCGTGAGCAAGGGAACAGAAGAAGCCCGGATCGGACCCTCGGACACGGAACTCATGTGGGCTATTCTGCTGCGAAGAGGACCTGGGCAATGCAGCCCCCGGGTCCTTTTGTGCTTTCCCGGCGTTGTTACGGAAACGTTTCGAGAAGCTCAGCGGTCCCCGGGGCGCGGGACCGCGCGTAATACCCGCAACACCCGCATGACGTACGAAGCAGTGCCGCATACTCCCCCGGGTCCGACCCGGGAGTGCCCCTCTCGCAGGGAACGAGGAGGACCGACGTAATGGGCGAGCGAACCGTGCAACACGATCGACCGAGCCAGGCAGGTGGGCGGCGATGAGTTCACTGCTGCTTCTGACGAACGCACTCCAGCCGTCGACGGAGGTGCTGCCCGCCCTCGGGCTCCTGCTCCACAGCGTGCGGGTGGCCCCGGCCGAGGGCCCGGCCCTCGTGGACACCCCGGGCGCCGACGTGATCCTCGTCGACGGGCGGCGCGACCTTCCCCAGGTCCGCTCGCTCTGCCAGCTGCTGCGCTCCACCGGGCCCGGATGTCCCCTGATCCTCGTCGTCACCGAGGGCGGCCTCGCGGCCGTCACCGCCGACTGGGGCATCGACGACGTCCTGCTGGACACCGCGGGGCCCGCCGAGGTCGAGGCCCGGCTGCGGCTGGCCACCGGCCGGCAGCAGATCACCTCCGACGACTCCCCGATGGAGATCCGCAACGGTGATCTCTCCGTCGACGAGGCCACGTACAGCGCGAAACTCAAGGGCCGGGTCCTGGACCTGACCTTCAAGGAATTCGAACTGCTGAAGTACCTGGCGCAGCACCCGGGCCGGGTGTTCACCCGGGCCCAGCTCCTCCAGGAGGTCTGGGGCTACGACTACTTCGGCGGTACGCGGACGGTCGACGTCCACGTCCGGCGGCTGCGCGCGAAGCTCGGGCCCGAGCACGAGTCGCTGATCGGGACCGTCCGCAACGTCGGCTACCGCTTCGTCGTGCCGGAGAAGGTCGAGCGCGCCGCCGAGGAGGCGAAGGAGCGCGCGGGCGGGCGGCAGAAGGCGGACGGACCCGTCGCCCGTTCGGAGCAGTCCTCATCGGCCACGGCGGAGGAAGAAGCCCCGGTCCGGGCTGCCAAGGGATAGGTCCATCCGCGTAGACTGCCGCGCGTGGCCAAGGTGACGCGGGACGATGTGGCGAGACTGGCGGGGACGTCGACCGCGGTCGTCAGCTACGTCATCAACAACGGACCCCGGCCGGTCGCCCCGGCCACGCGCGAGCGGGTACTCGCCGCGATCAAGCAGCTGGGGTACCGGCCCGACCGGGTCGCCCAGGCCATGGCCTCGCGGCGGACCGACCTCATAGGAATGATCGTCCCGGACGCCCGGCAGCCCTTCTTCGCGGAGATGGCCCACGCGGTCGAACAAGCCGCCGCCGAGCGCGGGAAGATGGTCCTCGTCGGCAACTCCGACTACCGCGACGAGCGCGAGGTCCACTATCTGCGGGCCTTCCTCGGGATGCGCGTCTCCGGCCTGATCCTCGTCAGCCAGGGCCCCAGCGAGCGCGCGGCGGCGGAGATAGAGGCCTGGGACGCGCGGGTGGTGCTGCTGCACGAGCGCCCCGAGGCGATCGACGACGTGGCGGTCGTGACGGACGACGTCGGCGGCGCCCAGCTCGCCACCCGCCATCTGCTGGAGCACGGCCACGCGTACGTGGCGTGCCTCGGCGGCACGGAGGAGACCCCGGCGGTCGGCGACCCGGTCGCGGACCACGTCGAGGGGTGGCGCCGTGCGATGCGGGAGTCCGGCCGCTCGACGGAGGGCCGGCTCTTCCAGGCCCCGTACAACCGGTACGACGCCTATCAGGTGGCCCTCGGGCTGCTCTCCGGCCCGGACCGGCCCCCGGCGATCTTCTGTGCCACGGACGACCAGGCCATCGGGGTACTGCGGGCGGCGCGCGAGCTGCGCATCGACGTGCCGGGTGAGCTGGCGGTGGCGGGCTTCGACGACGTGAAGGAGGCCGGGCTCACCGATCCGCCGCTGACCACGGTCTTCTCCGACCGCCCGGCGATGGCGCGGGCGGCGGTGGACCTGGTGCTCGACGACTCGCTCCGGGTCGTGGGCTCGCGCCGGGAGCGGCTGAAGCAGTTCCCCTCGGCGCTGGTGATCCGGCGCTCGTGCGGCTGCGGGGAGCCGACGCCGTAGAACCCGCCATCGGAGTGGGGCCGGTCTTTACAGCGGGCATACACGCTTCTTCCGGGCTTCTCAGGACGTACTCAGGGTGCTCTCATCTTCGCTCGCGAGGGTGATGCACATGACGGAGAGCCCCCGCCCGAGCGGCGCGCAGACGACGGACCAGGACCCGACCTCGTACCCGCACGACGGCACGACGTACGACGGCACGAGGTACGACGGCACGACGTACGGCGGCACCACATCCGGCGACACGGCGCACGGCAGCGGTGCGCACGGCGAGACCCCGCACACCACGGCGTACATCTCGGCGACGCACGGCAGCACGGCGTACGACGGTGGCGCGGGCGGCTACCCGCCGCCGCCCCCGTACGCCCCCGGCCCCGCCCCCCTCGGCCGACGCAGGGCCAAGCGGCCGGTGGCGCTCCTGGCGGCGGTGGCGATCGCCGCCGGGGCGATCGGCGGCGGCACGGCGACCCTCGTCGGCCGGCTGGGCAGCGGCTCCGACCCGGCGACCGGCTCCACGGGCACGGTCCAGGGCACCACCGTCTCGCAGAGCAGCAAGGGCACGGTCGCGGGCGTGGCGGAGGCGGTCTCCCCCGCCATCGTCGAGATCGGAGCGGCCTCCTCGGCGGGGAGGTCCACCGGATCCGGGGTCGTGATCACCGAGGACGGCGAGATCGTCACCAACAACCACGTGATCTCGGGCGCCCAGCAGATCGAGGTCACGCTCTCCACCGGCAGGACCTACACCGCCGATGTCGTGGGCACCGACCCGGACAAGGACCTGGCGCTGATCAAGCTGCGTGGCGCGAGCGGGCTGAAGACGGCCACGCTCGGGGACTCCTCTCAGGTCAAGGTGGGCGACCAGGTCGTGGCAATCGGTTCGCCGGAAGGGCTGTCGGGCACGGTCACCAGCGGAATCATCTCGGCACTGGACCGGGACGTGACAGTGGCGAAGGACGACTCCGGCGGCTCGGGCCGGGGGCCGGGCCGCGGCGGCAGCCAGTGGCCGTTCGAGTTCGGCGGGCAGCAGTTCAACGGCGACACGGGCGAGAGGACGACGACGTACAAGGCGCTCCAGACCGACGCCTCACTCAACCCCGGCAACTCCGGCGGCGCGCTGATCAACATGGACGGGGAGATCATCGGGATCAACTCCGCGATGTACGCGCCCAGTTCGTCGGCGGCGGGCAGCGGTTCGACGGCGGGCAGCGTGGGCCTCGGCTTCGCGATCCCCGTGAACACGCTCAAGGCCGACCTGGCCGACCTGCGCGCGGGGGACACCACCTGACCGTGCGAGGCTGAGAGCACCCCCGCGGAGCGGACGGACCAGGTCGACACGAGAAGAGGACGAGACAGCGATGAGCCCCGCCGAAGACCATCCCCAGCGCATCCTGATCGTCGACGACGAACCGGCCGTGCGCGAGGCGCTCCAGCGCAGCCTCGCCTTCGAGGGGTACGGCACCCAGGTGGCGGTCGACGGGTACGACGCCCTGGCGATGGCCGAGGCGTACGGCCCCGACCTCATCGTCCTGGACATCCAGATGCCCCGGATGGACGGCCTCACCGCCGCCCGCCGCATCCGCGCCACCGGCTCCACCACGCCCATCCTCATGCTGACCGCCCGCGACACCGTCGGGGACCGCGTCACCGGACTCGACGCGGGCGCGGACGACTACCTGGTCAAGCCGTTCGAGCTGGACGAGCTGTTCGCCCGTATCCGGGCCCTGCTGCGCCGCAGCTCGTACGCGTCGGCAGCGGCGGCAGGCGCCCAGGCCCCCGACGACGACGTGCTCTCCTTCGCGGACCTGCGGATGGACCTGGCCACCCGCGAGGTCACCCGGGGCGGGCGGCGGGTGGAGCTGACGCGGACGGAGTTCACGCTCCTGGAGATGTTCCTGTCCCACCCGCGCCAGGTGCTGACCCGGGAGCAGATCCTCAAGGCGGTCTGGGGCTTCGACTTCGAGCCGAGCTCCAACTCCCTGGACGTGTACGTGATGTACCTGCGCCGCAAGACCGAGGCGGGCGGCGAACCGCGCCTGGTCCACACCGTACGCGGGGTGGGTTACGCGCTCCGTGCGGACGGGAGCGGCGAGGCGTGAGCACGGCGGAACCTCCTTCCGCGGGTACCGGGAGCACGGCGTCGGGGGCGGCCATGGCGGCCGGGTCCACCACGAGGACCGGCCTGGTCCGCCGCTTCCGCACCCTTCCCCTGCGCTCGCGGCTCGCACTGCTGGTCGCCACGGCGGTGGCGGTCGCGGTCGCGGCGGTGGCAGTGGCGTGCTGGGTGACGACGCGCGACCGGCTGACCGAGCAGCTCGACACGACGCTCTCCCAGGTCAAGCCGGCCGAGAAGGCGATCGTGGTGCTGACGGCGTCCTGCACGAGCGGGCTGCCCGGCGACCTCCAGATCGTGACCGGCCCGTACACGATCCAGCTGGTCTCCCCCACCGGCGACCGGCCCTGCACGCTGCCCGGCAAGCCCGCCATCCCGGTCCAGGACGAGGACCGGGCCGTCGCCGCCGGGCTGCGCGGGGACGCGACGCACACCACGAAGGCCGAGAACGGCACCGCGATGCGCGTGCACACCGCTCCCGTGCCGGACCGCCCCAACCTGGCGGTCTCCGTCGCCGTCCCGATGGCCCAGGTCACCGATCCGCTCGGCCAGCTCGCCTGGGTGCTGCTGGCCGTCTCCGGGATCGGGGTGATCGGTGCGGGGGCGGCGGGGCTGTGGGTGGCGCGGGCGGGTCTGCGACCGGTCGACGAGCTGACCGAAGCGGTCGAACACGTGGCGCGTACGGAGGACCTGACCGTACGCATCCCGGTCGACGGCGAGGACGAGATCGCACGCCTGTCGAACTCCTTCAACTCCATGGCGGCTCGACTGGCGTCCTCGCGCGACCGCCAGGCGCAGCTGATCGCGGACGCGGGCCACGAGCTGCGCACCCCTCTCACCTCGCTGCGGACCAACGTGGAACTGCTGGCGCGCAGCGACGAGACGGGCCGGGTGATCCCGCCGGAGGACCGCAAGGCGCTGATGGCCTCGGTGAAGGCCCAGATGACGGAGCTGGCCGCGTTGATCGGCGACCTCCAGGAACTGGCCCGCCCCGACGCCGCCCAGCCGGGCCCGCTCCAGGTGGTGGCCCTGCACGACGTCACCCGTACCGCCCTGCGCCGCGCCCGCCTGCGCGGCCCCGAGCTGACGATCACCGACGACCTGGCCCCCTGGTACGTACGGGCCGAACCGGCGGCCCTGGAGCGGGCGATCGTCAACGTCCTGGACAACGCGGTGAAGTTCAGCCCGCCCCGCGCCACGGTCGACGTACGCCTGCACCGGGGCGAGCTGACGGTACGGGACCGGGGCCCCGGCATCCCGGCCGAGGAACTCCCCCACGTCTTCGAACGCTTCTGGCGCTCCCCCTCGGCCCGCCAGCTTCCCGGCTCGGGCCTCGGCCTGTCCATCGTGGCCCGCACGGTCCAGCAGGCGGGCGGCGAGATCACCCTCCGCCCGGCCCCGGACGGCGGCCCCGGCACGACCGCCGCGATCAGGCTGCCGGGGGCGCCCACACCGCCGCCGGGGATGTGAGCGCCCGGGCCCTCGTCACCGTCAGCCGACGGCCACGCTCTCGATCATCACGTGGTGGTCCGAGTACGCCGTGTCGGCCACCGCGCACCAGCGCCGGGTCTCGCTGCTGAAGATGTAGTCGATCTTCACCCCGGAGTCGTGCGTCGGGCGCCCCGTGCGGGACGTCCCCGTCTGGTCGCACTCCTGGTAGCCCTCGGTGCCCGGTCCCTGGGAGTAGAGGCCCTGCGGCCAGACCCAGGCGTGGGGGTTGTTCGGCGCGTCCGGAGACTTGGCGTTGAAGTCACCGCCGAAGACCGTGCGGGGGAACTGGTCCACGACCGCCTTGATCTCCGCGAACTGGTCGTCGCGGTAGTCCCAGGTGGGGTGGTCCGGGTTGATGCCCAGCCAGGAGGCGTGGACGTTGCAGAGCCGGATGTCGTCCCAGTAGGGGGCCGTCGCGCAGTGGAAGGGCGCCTGGAGCCCCGTCCACGGCTGGGTGGTCGGGTAGGTCCGGGCGTCCCGGATCCCGCCCTTGACGATGATCGCCGTGCCCGCCCGCTCGGGCTTCCCCTCCACGCAGGGGCTGTCGTGCTTCACGCCGTTCTGCGACCAGCGGTACGGGTGGAACGCCTTGCCCCACCCCGGGCCCAGCTCGGTCATCAGCGTGGCGAGGGTGTTCTCGCAGACCTCCTGGAGGAGGACGGCGTGCACCCAGGTGTTGTCGATGTGGTGCTTGACGACGCCCGCCTTCTGGGCGCTGGTGCCGGTGTCCGCACAGTTCCAGCGCGGGATGTCGCACATGTTCCACGACATGACCTGGAGGTTCTTCGGCTCCGCCGCGACAGCCGCTGCCGCCGCCGGTGCCGCGACCGCCCCGCCCGGTGGCGCGGCGATCACGGCGCCGAGCAGCAGCGCGAGAACGCCCAGCGCCCCGGCCGGTCTTCTCAAGGTTCCGAACAGCTTCATGGCATTCCCACCCCTGACGAGTTGATCACGTGAGGGGTGAGCCTACGTCCCGGCCGCCCGCCCCTCACCCCGCCGGGTTGTGCCGGATCAAGGACTCCACCAGCCCGCCCCGCTGGTTCGGGTAGTCCATCGGGACGATGCCGAGCCCCGTCCAGTCGGCCGTCTCGGAGCGTTCGAGGAACGAGTGCACCTGCGGGTTGAGCCGGTCGGCGTTCCAGCGGGGCGGCATGAGGGCGGCGGTGGAGACGTGGTTCACGAAGAACTTGCCCGGCTGCTGGGCCGCCTTGCGGAACTGGGCCTCGATCTTCGGGTACTTGGCGAACGGCTCCGCCATGTAGTCGTCCTGGATGTCGAAGAGGGCCTGATCGCCGTAACGCACCCCGGGCAGACCGCCGTTGTCGGCCAGCAGCACGACCTTGCCCCGAGCGCCGCCGAGCGAGGGGAGCGTGGAGTCCAGCCGGAACAGGGAGCGCCATCCCCGTACGTCCAGGTAGTCGTCGAAGACCGCCCGGAACGCCGCGTCGCTCTCGGAGGAGTACTCCTGCTTGACCCGCATCAGGACGGTCTCGCTCGGCCGCGCGGCCAGGAAGTCCCGGCAGGCGATGAGGACATCGCCGAACATCATGTTCTGGAACGCGGCCCCGTGGTGGATCGCGAACGACCCTCCGGTGATCCGGCACCGTACGTCCAGGAACCGGATGCCGCTCTGCAACTGCTGCGCGATCGTGGTGTTCTGGCACTCCGCCCACGGCCCGCCGAACCGGGCCCCCGAGTCGTGCGTGCCCGGGATCGTGAGCCGCCGCAGTTCGACGGAGTCGGGCAGGCCGCCCATCCAGTCCTGGGTGCCCCGGACGGCCTTGCGTGTCGAGGCGACGGCGGGCGCGGCCCCGACGATGGCGGTGGCGGAGACGGCGAGGGCTCCGGCCAGGAACCTCCTGCGCGTGCTCAAGGGCCGTGATTCCACAGGGAGGTTGGGAGAGATCGCGGGCACGGGGCGCCTCCAGGGGCTGCGGGGGGTGACTCGAATTCTGACGCGAACACGTCAGATCGGGAAGGGGTGGGAGCCCCCGCACCCACCCGAGGGCTCCCCTCAACCGAAGGCCCCCTTCACGCCAAGGCCCCGCTCACCCGGCCTCCCCCGTCACGCGAGGGCACCCCTCACCCCGGCAGCGCCACCGTGATGTCCACCTCGACCAACTGCCCGGGATAGCCCAGCTGCGCGACCCCCAGGAGCGTGCTCGCGGTGGTGAACGCCGGCCCGAGCGCGGAGGCGTTGAGCCGGTTCCACACCGACGTGAGGTCCGGGCCCGCCTCGCTCCGTACGTAGATCACCGACCGCACCACGTGCTGCGGCCCGGCATCCACCGCCGCGAGGGCGGTGAGCGCATTGGCGGCGACCTGGTCCGCCTGCTGCTCGTAGGAGCCGGGGCCGACGAGTCCGCCGTCCGGGCCGAGCGGGCACTGACCCGCCAGATAGGCCGTGCGACCGGCCTCGACCACGGTGATGTGGTGGTAGCCGGGTGTGTCGTGGAGCTGCTCGGGATTGATGCGGGTGATGTTCTCGGTACCGGTGCGGGAGCCGCCCCCCTCGCTGACGCGGGCGCTCTTCTCCGTCATGTCCGTCATGCCGACGAGTCTGGCGCCCGCGCCCCCGCCCCGCACGGGGATTTCCGCCGGGCCCACCCCCGTACGGCAGCGGTGTCACCTCACCCCGCCTGCCGGTACGAGGAGTCGGTGACGTACCCCGCGTCGCCGCCCCCGTGGTGCGTCGCCGCATCCTCCGGCGCGGTGCGCCGGGGCGGCACGAGCGCTCCGGGCGCTCCGGCTGCCTCAGGCGTCCATCAGCGAGATGCCGAGCATCCGGGCCCCCGTCTCCGTACGCGGCCGGTGGCGGCTCCCGGGCGCGAAGATGACGTACGTACCGGGCCCGTGGCGCTCACCGCCGTCGATCACCTCGCCGCTGAGGACGAAGTACCTCTCCTCAGTGTCGTGTTCGTCGATCTCCGGCCACTCCGTACCGGCGGCGAAGTCGATCAGCCAGCCCCGGGCGTAGCCGGTGGCGGGCAGCTTGCGGCGCAGAATTCCGGGGGCCACCTCGTGCGGTTCCACGTCCTCGACATGGATGACGGTCTTGAGGGCGTTGTCCGTGCCGGTCGGTGTCTCGTTGCTCATGGGGCCAGCCTGTCGCGGAACGTCCGCGCGGGCGAGCCGAACACGCGGCGAGGCCCCGGGTCGCCCCGTACTCAACGGCCGCCGCGACGGCAGAGCGCGCACGCCCCGCACGGCGCGTCCTCCGCCGACAGCACGGTCGCCGAGGCCTCCGCCTCGGCGGCCGACGCGAGGTGCGGCTGCACCACCCACTCGCTCCCCCCTCCCCGTGCCGCAGGGAGAACCCGCAGGTACGCCCCCCGTGCAGCCCCCCGAGCGCCTACGGACTGTCGCTGTCGCCGTCGCTGCCGTCACGGCTTCCGCCACCGTCGCCGTCGCACTCCAGGACCGCGTCCAGCTCGGCGGCCGTCCTGACCCCGCCAGGGGTCCAGTACGACCCCGGGGGCGGCGCGGCGGCACGGATCCTCGCAGTGTCGAACCACTCCGCCGCGCCGAAGTCGGGGTCCTGGTCGACGACCACCTCGAACTCCGCGGGCAGTTCGGACCGTCGGCCCGCCGGGCCGGAGTAGCGGTAGCCCTTCCCGTCCCAGAGGGGAACCACCCCGTGCAGCCCCTCCTCCGTCAGCGGCCGGTCGCCGTACCAGAGGAGGCGCCCCGTCTCCGCATTCCGCACCTCGACCCGTCGCACCCGGTCCTGCGGGCACTGGGCGGCCTTCACCGTGACCGTGTCCCCGTCGATCCGGGCCCCGAGGAGACTGAGAGCGACCGGATGGGACATGGCCTGGACCCCGTACACCCAGATCCCGGCGGCGGCCAGCACAATGATGGAGGCGACCGTGATGGAGGCGACGATGATCGCGCGTTCACGGCGTCTGACGGTCTCCAGCGAGGCCATGGGCGATACTTCCCGTCGTGTCGTATCCGGCGCGCGCCGCCGCTTCACGCAGGCCACAGCAGGGGTACGGGCCTTGCGCCCAGTCTCGCCACACCAACGACGCGCCGCACGGTGATGTACGTCACCCCGCGCCGGGTCCCGAGGCGCGGGCCGGGATCGACTGCGGTATGCGGGCGGCTCAGCCCTGAAGGCATGGGGCCGCGAACCCGCAAGAACGCTGGACCGCCCGGCTGTTGAAGGACGGCGCGGGTGCACCGGCCGTGGCGCCGAGCGGTCTACTGGACGCACCAGCGGTGCGGGTGACCGGGCTCATCGGGGCAGGCGAAGACGTTGAGTTCGCCCGAGCGGCCCACGGTGACCTCGCTCGGACTGGCGGACCGGAACGGCGGCACGTCCCCTTCCTCCTGCGGCTTCCAGCTGCCGCTGCCCCCCCCCGTCCCATGCAGACGACGGCGTCGAACTCCGCGAAGAAGCGACGCCAGCCCTGGCGGTGAGCCTCGCGGAGGTGGTTCGCCGCGAGCCAGTCGCGGTGGCTGAGCACCGTGCCCCGCAGCCGCGCCGCGTCCAGGCTGAGGTCGTCCGCGCCCAGCCCGGCGGCGTGGGCGCGCACCTCCTCGTACGCCTCGACGGGGAAGTGGACGGTGGAGCCCGAGGCGAGCAACTGCATGTACAGCCGTGCGGCCTCGGCCAGGTCGGGCAGGAGCGCGCTGTGCCGCTCGACGCGGGCACCGCCGTCGGGCAGCGCCTTCGCCACCCGCTCCACGCCCGCCCGCACGGCGGCCCCGGTCGGCAGGAGTGGATGCTCGTCGAGGACCAGGACCCGGAAGTCGCCAAGCCGCTCGTGGCGTGCGGGCGGCAGCGTCATCCCGTACGCCACGCCGAGCGTGAGCGGGTCCGGCCCGGCCGTCACATCGAGCAGGAGGCCGAGGTCGCGGGCCGAGCGCGCCATCGGCCCGACGACGGCCAGGTCCCCGTCGACCGGCAGCGCGGGGACGGTCGGAGGGACCATGCCCCGGCTCGCGGCCACCCCGAGCCCCGGGTTCCGAGCCCCGGGTTCCGAGCCCCGGGTTCCGAGCCTCGGGCCGGTCGGTTCGCGCTTCAGGGGTACGGATGGGGGGGCCCGGCCCGAAGCTCGGGACCCGGGACGCGGGCGTCGGGACACGAGCCCCGGGACCCGAGCGCCTTCTTTGACCGGCAGGTAAGAGAAGGGGTTGGAAAAACCTCCCCACCGCCCCACCCAGGTCACAGCTGGGCAAGTATGACTAATCGCGACAGCTTGCGACGAAGCGCCACGACTGCTTACGGTTCGAGAACTGAACGACCCCGACAGGTGTTACAGCACCAGGCCGGGGTCTAACCGCAAGATCGTCACCCAACAGAAAGCCGATCCCGTGGCTACACAGCACACTAGCTCTGCCCCGCGGCCCCCCGCACTCTCCGACGCGTACCCGATGGCGAACCCGGGCTACGGAAAGCGCTCCGCCCCCGGCCAACTCCCGCGCACAGCGTCGGACTTCGCCCTGCTCCCCACACGCGAACGATACGTGGCCGGGTTCATCGACCACCTGCCCGACGGCGCATCGATGAGCGTGAAGCAACTGGCCAAGCAACTCCCGCTTACGGCCAGCAGGCGATCTCGAAGGCGCTCACGGCCCTGTCAGTGGCGGGCCACTTACGACGTGTCCAGTGCCCCGTCAACGCAGGCGAGGAAACACGCTGGGTCTTCCGCACGTTCTGGTCCCGCACGGCACGGGACAACGCATGGTGGACCACCTTCCTGACCGCCGAAACCGCCACCGGGACGGCGACCAGGACGGCCCCCGGAGCGTTCACCCCAACCGCCACCGCCCAGGCCGCCGCCCAGGCCGCCGCCGTCCCGGAGACAGCGCCCCCGCCACCCCCCTCGCCCCCCGCCGAGGAACCGCGGACTCCCCCCGCGGAACCGGCGCCGCCGACCTCCACCGCCGCACCCCGGCAACCCGCTCCCGCCCAGTGCGCTCCGGGCGGACCCTCCCCCGCCTACCTCGCCCTGGCCCGCCTGGGCCGGGGCGACCACCGCCTGGCCCTCTCCGCCGACGACTGCGCAGCCCTGGAACCCCAGGCCGCGGAGTGGCTGGCCCGAGGCGTAGGCGTCGACTACCTGACCACGGCCCTCACGGCCGGACTCCCGGCAGCCGTCGACTCCCCCGTGGGCTTCCTCCGCCGCCGCCTGGCCACCAAGATCCCCCCGCGCCTGCCCGCCGCGAACACCACACCGGGCACCCCCGCTCCCGGCCGCCGCGCCCTCGTCGAGTGCACGGAGTGCGGCACCCCGGGACCCCCCGAAGCCCTCCCCGACGGCCTCTGCCGCCCCTGCCGGTCCGGCACGGACGTACCCCGGCAACGCTCCCGGGATGACGGCCTCCCCGTGCAACGCGACATCGGCGCGTACGTCAGCGAACTCCGAAGCCTGCTCAAACTCCCGTGACCAGGGCCACGTTCACGCCCCGTTCCCCCACACAGAGACCGAGCACCCGCCCGGCCGCCTCCAGAAGGGGTACCGGGTCGGCGCGTTCGGCCACGACCCGGCGGCCGGCCGGCAGCGCTCCGCTCGTGCCCCGGGTCATGGCGGATTCACCCTTGCCATGCCCTGCCCCGGCTTCACAGCACCTCGCCGGGAATCGACAGATATACCTCACGGAGGCGGTCCAGCAGCGGGTGTTCGGCGGCGAACCCGGTCCCGTCGATCGTCGACAGCGGGCGGACGCCGATGCCCGCGTTCGTCGCGAAGGCCGCCGTCATGGAGCAGGCCAGGTCCAACGTCAGGTCGGCGTCGCGGTGTTCGGTGTACGGCGCCGTGTGCTCGCGCAGCAGGGCCGTCGTGACGCCGGGCAGCACGCCGGATCGCGGCCACAGCACGGCGCCGTCCCGGTCGACGAAGCCCACGTTCCAGGTGGCCCCCTCGGTCACGTGCCCGTCGCGGCCGACGAACAGCGCGTCGTCGTATCCGGCGAGCTGCGCCGCGCGCCGGGCGTGCAGGGCGCCGAACAGCCCGACGTGCTTGACCTGGGGGAGGTCGCGCTCGTACGTGACGCTCCTGGCCCGCAGCGGTGCGACGGCCGGGCCGTGGCCCGGCGGGCCGGACGGGCGCACGGAGACCAGGACCCGGGGTGCGTCGGCGTTGGCCGGTCGGGCCAGGTCCACCGTCGGGTCGTGGACCGTCACGCGGACGACGCAGGGCAACTCCCGGCCCGCCAGGGCCCGGCGGACGAACTCCCGTACGCGGCCGGTGTCCAGAGGCACGCCGAAAACGGCCGCGCAGTCCCCGACGAGGCGGTCCAGGTGGCGGGAGAGGCCGCGGACGGTGCCGTCGGCGTCGACCCTGAAGGTGGTGAAGTGGCCCAGGTTGGTCAGGGCCAGGGGCAGCAGGTCGTCGGCCGATACCGGCTCTCCGTCGAGTGTCGCCATGCGGCCAGCATGTCAGGGCGGCTGCCCGCCCCGGCCGCTCACCCGGTCCGATGGCCGGTCGCATGACCGGCATGCCGATCGCATGGCCGAACGGCCGATCGGATGGCCGCACGGCCCGCCGTCACGGCTCCCCGGGCCGCCCCGGGGGGTGGGGCCGTACGGGGGGGGGGGGGGGGGGGGGGGGGGGGGGGGGGCGCTCCCCCCCCCCCCCCCCCCCGCTCGTGGCTACGGCTTCAGTGTCATTCCGGTG
>NZ_JBWKCM010000035.1:0-28499 GCF_056436485.1 Streptomyces sp. NPDC043746
ACCCCCCCCCCCCCCCCCCCCCCCCCCCCCCCCCCCCCCCCCCCCCCCCCCCCCCCCCCCCCCCCCCCCCCCCCCCCCCCCCACCCCTGGCGCGTGGTACGGGGCGGAGACCGGCAACGCGCAGGCCTCGGGGCCCTACCGGCTCCCCTCGTGGGTTCACTCCCCGCGGGAGTCTGCTTCACCCCCACGTCGACAGAAAGATACAGGCATGCCGGTATGGTTTTCACGGCAGAGAGTGACCAATGGGGCGGACCCGGGACATTGTTCGCCGGACGGAAGGACCGCAGGATGGCACAGCAGGAACGGGCGAGGAGGACCAGAGACGCGATCCTTGAGGCGGCCGGCGAGGTCTTCGCCGAACGGGGATACGAAGGGGCCACCGTGTCCGACGTCTACTGCCGGGCCGGACTGACGAAAGGCGCGTTCTACTTCCATTTCGCCTCGAAGAGGGATCTGGCGGAGGCCGTCCTGTCCCTCCAGATCGATCACCAGACGTATCCCGTGCTGCGTCGGCAGGTGAAGCTCCAGGAGCTGGTGGACTCGGGGTTCGTCCTCGCCCACCGGCTCCTACGCGACAGCATGCTCCGTGGCAGCGTCAACCTGTCGATGGAGCCGGGGGCCCATCAACTCGACCGCAGGCGGCCGTTCATCGCCTGGATCGACCACAACCACCGGGCGCTGAGGGAGGCGAGCGAACACGGGGAGCTGTACGCGCACGTCGACACCACGGAGGTCGCCGAGCTGATGGTCTCGTCCTTCTCCGGCGCGCAGATGCTCTCGGAGATCCTGACCGGGCGCCAGGACCTGCCCGTCCGCGTGGCCTCGTTCCTGGCGCATCTGCTGCCCAGCATCGCCGTGCCCACCGTACTGGCCAAGCTGGACATCGCCGCGGACCGCGGCGAGCGGGTCATGGCGGAGGTGAACACCGCTGCCGACGCATCGCGGCACACGGAACCAGGCCCCCCGGCCGCGCGCTGAGCGCGCGTACTCGCCCGCCCTTTTCCGGGGCGGGCGAACGGCTGTCCGCGATCTCCTCCGCCAAGCGCGCACGCGCAATTGACGGTGCGTTCCCGGGCCATTGAAGCGACCTCCGGATCGGTAATGTCATCCGCATCGCACGGATTCCTCATCGTGCGGCGGTATATCGCCAGCGTCCCGGAGAGGAACACATCATGAGCGAGGTATCCGCAACCAGCCCGCCCACCGTCACCGTGCGGGAAGAACTCCGCTCCGTCATGCGCAACTTCGCCACCGGAGTCTGCGTGGTCAGTACATACACCGATGCGCCGGCCGGGCGCGTACACAATGCGCTCACGGTCAATTCCCTCACCTCTCTCTCGCTCGACCCACCGCTCGTTTCCATCAGCATCCGACTGGAATCCTCCTTCCTCGACGAACTGATGGAATCGGGTGTCTGGGCGGTGTCCGTCCTCGACGACGGAGGGGAGGACCTCGCCAGGATCTTCGCGCGCCCCGAGCCGGAACGCAGGGCCTCGCTGCGGAGCCTGCCCACCGAACCCGGGTCCGCGACCGGTGCGGTGATCCTGGACGGCACGGCCTGGCTGGAATGCCGCTACCACCAGCACGTGGTCACCGGAGACCACGTTCTGGTCATCGGTGAGGTCGTAGGCCTGGGCGCCGACCATTCCCGCTCGTCGCTGGTATTCCTGCACGGCGGATTCCACCCGTTCGCACGCGAACGGGTCTGACGGAAACTCACTCCTCCCCGCCACCCAGCATCGATAGGTGACTGACATATGTCTGCAATCTCGATAGGTGTTGTCGGAGGCGGCGCATCCGCCGTATGCCTCATCGACGCCCTGGCCGCGGCAGCGGGCGGCCCCGGGAATCTCACGGTTTTCGAGCCTTCGCCGAATCTCTGGCGGGGGCGCGCCTACCAGGTCGACAGCGAAACCATCAAGGTCAATGCCACCCCCGACGACATGTCCGTACAGGCGGGCGACCCCCACCACTTCCTCCGCTGGCTGGGCGCCCGGGAGCGCATGCTCGGCGAGAGCTACGGCCCGGATCCCTTCTCCGGGGCGCGCTTCGCCCCCCGGACGGTGTACGGGGACTACCTGGAGCAGTCGGCCTACGCCGCCCTGGCCGAACTGCGCAGACAGGGCTGGCGCGTGGACCTCGTGGGAGACTCCGCCACCACGGCCCGGCGCTCCGGGGACCAGGTCGTCGTGAGCACCGGGGGCGGCGTCACCAGCTCGTTCGACTACGTCGTCCTGTGCGTGGGCGGTGACGGCCCCAAGGACGTGTACGGTCTCGCGGGCGCCCCCGGGTTCACGGCGGACCCCTACCCCGTGTCGCAGAACCTGCGCACCATCGGCGCCACGGAGCGCGTCGCCGTGATCGGCAGCGGTCTGACCGCCGTCGACATCGTCGTCTCACTCGCGGCCCAGGGGCATCAGGGCCCGATCAGCCTGGTGTCCCGGCGCGGTGTCCTTCCCGGCGTCCGCCAGCGGGCCGCCGACTTCGAACTGCGCTACCTGACGCAGGAGCGCATGCGCGCCCTCGCCCGGAGCCGACGGGAGGTGTCCGTCGAGGAGTTCACCCGCGTCGTCCGTCAGGAGCTGCTCGAAGCCGGTGTGGACCTGGAGGCCCTGTACGCCGAGATCGTCGGGATGGGCGGGGAGTCGCCGGTCAGCCGTCTGAGGCGACAGTTCGCCGCGGTCACCTCGTCCGACCTGGGCCTTCGCATTCTCCAGCGGGCGGTCCCGGAGGTCGGGCCCGACGTCTGGCCGGTGCTCGGCGAACAGGACCGGGCCCGCCTGCTGCGCTCGCACTACCGGACCGTGATGAGCCTGTGCTGCCCCATGCCTCCCGGCAGTGCCGCGGTGCTGCTCGGCCTGGTCGACGAGGGCAGGCTGGAGATCAGATCCGGACTGGACTCCGTCTCCCCGGCGGACGGTGGCGGGTTCACCCTCCGGCTGGGCGACCGGTCGGTCATCGCCTCGGACCGCGTGATCAACGCGGTCAGCGCGTCCGAAGGCCGCATCCCGTCAGGCGCCGCCCCCCTCGTCCACACGCTCATCGGTGACCGTGCCGCGAGCCTCCATCCGCACGGCGGGCTCCATGTCGCCCGTGCGACCAGCCGGTTGACGACCGACGGCGCCCCCGACCCCCGCCTGTACGGGCTGGGCACCATCGCCGCCGGCTCCCTCTTCTTCACGTTCGGCATCCAGTCGCTGGTCGACCGGAGCGTGGACATCGTGGAAGCCGTCCTGGAGCACTCCGCGTCACAGGCAGCGGCGCGGGACCGGGCGCACACCGGCGAGACGCTGCTGCCGGCCTGATCCCGCGCCCGGCCCGGCCCCTTCTCCTCCACGGGCGACAACAGCGCCGTCCGCCCCTTCCTCCCCTCCCCTCTCCCGAGAACGGAGTCTCCATGACCACGGTGTCCCCCCTCACTCAGCCCCCCGCCCCCGCCGCGGCGGGCCCCACCGACTTCCTCGCCGACACCGAGACCGGCCTGCCGATCCCCGGCGAACCCGACTTCGCCACCCCCGCGGAAGCCCGGCGCCACCGCAAGCAACGGCTGGCCGCGGCCCTGCGCCTGTTCGGCAAGTACGGCTTCGGCGAGGGCGTCTCGGGCCACATCTCGGTACGCGACCCGGAGTACCCGGACCAGTTCTGGGTGAACCCGTTCGGCGTCTCGTTCAAGCACGTCCGCGTGGCGGACCTCATCTGCGTCGACCCCCTCGGCCGTGTCGTGCACGGCAACCACCGGGTCAACCCGAGCGCGTTCGTGATCCACTCCCAGATCCACGAACTGCACCCGGGCGCCACGGCGGCAGCCCACGGGCACACGGCGCACTCCCGCGCGCTGGGCGCGCTCGGCCGCCTCCTCGACCCCATCGACCAGGAATCGGCGGCCTTCTACGGCCGTCAGACGCTCTACGCGTCGTACGAGGGCCCGTCCGTCTCCCTGGAGCAGGGCCGCGACATCGCCGAGAAGCTGGGCGACAACCGCGCCATCCTGCTGCGCCACCACGGACTGATCACTGTGGGCGGCTCCCTGGACGAGGCCGTGCACTGGTTCTTCACCTACGACAGCTGCGCCCAGGTCCAGCTGCTGGCTCACGCGGCGGGCACCCCCGAGCAGTTCACCCATGAGCAGGCCGTCGCCGCCGGAGAGGGGTTCGGGAACGAGCAGCTGGGCCGGTTCAGCTTCCAGCTGCTCTGGGACGAGATCGTCGCGGAACAGCCCGACCTGCTGGAAGAGGAGTAGGCGGCCGTGCGCACCCCGACGACCCCGCGCACCTCGACGGCGGGGGCGCTCTCCGCCTCCGCCCCGGCGAAAGACCCCGGAGGCAGGAAATGATCAGTACGGCAGCGGTCGTGGGCACGGGCCTGATCGGCACCTCGGCAGCTCTGGCCCTCGCGGCGAAGGGCGTGCGGGTGCACCTGCTCGACCTGGACGAGTCCGCGGCGCGGACGGCGGCGGCGCTCGGTGCCGGAGAGGTCGGCCGACCTGCCGAGCCGGTGGACCTCGCCCTGCTCGCCGTGCCACCGGGCAGTGTGGGGGAGGTCCTGGCCGTCCAGCAGTCCAGGAAGCTCGCGCGTTCCTATATGGATGTGGCCAGCGTCAAGGCGGGGCCGGTGCGCGATGTGACCGCCCTGGGCGACCCGTCCTCCTACATCGGCGGGCATCCGATGGCGGGGCGGGAACTCTCCGGGCCCCTCGCGGCGACCGCCACCCTGTTCGAGGGACGGTCCTGGGTCCTCACCCCGACCACGGACACGACGGCACAGACGCTGAACCGGGCGTTGGAGGTGATCGCCCTGTGCGGGGCCGTGCCCGTGGTCATGGACCGTCAGGCACACGACCGGGCCGTGGCCCTGGTCTCCCACACCCCGCACGTCGTCGCCGCGCTGATGGCCGCACGGCTCCAGCACATGCCCGACCACGCCGCCCGGCTGGCCGGGCAGGGGCTGCGGGACGTGATCCGCATCGCCGGGGGCGACCCCAACCTGTGGGGGGACATCCTGGACGCCAACGCGGCGGCGGTCGCCGACGTCCTGACCGAGCTGGCGGACGACCTCGCCGTGGCGGTGGCGGCCCTGCGCTCCCTGGCCACCGACAGCACGGACGTCCGGGCCGAGGGGATGATGCACATCGCGGACCTGCTCAGCCGGGGCGGCCAGGGGCGAGGGCGCATACCCGCGAAGCACGGCACACCGCTCAGGGCCGGCTCCCTGGTCCACGTCCTCATCGGCGACCGGCCGGGGGAACTCGCGAGCCTCCTGGCCACCGTCGCGGACCTGGGCATCAACGTCGAAGAGGTGACGATCGACCACTCGCCCCAGGACCGCAGCGGCCTGGTCGAGCTGCTGATCGACGCCGCCTCGGCGGTCGGCCTGGAGCAGCGGCTCAGCGCGTACGGCTGGCGCGTCCAGCGGGGGCCCGCGCCGGGCCCGTCCGGGCCTGTCGTGCCGTCCCGGTCGGGCCCGTCCGACGCCGCGACGGCGGTAGGCACCTGAGGCACGGGCACGCCCGGCAGGCGCCCGGATCACGTCGCCAGCCCCTCCGCGATCACCTCCGCCAGGTGGCGCGCCCGCGGTGTGGCCGGTGGGCCCAGCTGGTCCAGTTGCGTACGGCACGAGAAGCCGTCGGCCAGCACCTCCGTGCCCGGCTCCGACGCCCGTACCGCGGGCAGCAGTCGCTCCTCCGCACACGCGACGGACACCTCCCAGTGGCCCTTCTCGAAGCCGAAGTTCCCGGCCAGCCCGCAGCACCCGCCGCTGAGTCCACCGGTCAGTCCCAGCCGCTCCCGCAGCCGCCGCTCCGCCGCGTCCCCGAGGACCGCGTGCTGGTGGCAGTGGGTCTGGCCGACGACCGGGCGGTCCAGCCGGGGCGGGGTCCAGTCGGGGGCGCACTCCTCCAGGTACTGGGCCAGGGTCCTGACCCGCGCGGCCAGCTCCGCGGCCCTCGGGTCGTCGGGGAGGAGATCGGGCAGGTCGGTACGGAGGGTGGCGGCGCAGCTCGGTTCGAGGACGACCACCGGGTGGCCGGGGAGCGGGGCGAACCGGTCCAGGGTGCGGCGCATCACCCGCCGGGCCGCGTCCAGCTGGCCGGTCGACACGTAGGTGAGCCCGCAGCAGGCCCCGGCGGCCGGCGGCAGCACCGTACGGCCCGTCGCCTCCTCCAGCACCCGGACGGCCGCCCGGCCCACCCGCGGGGTCAGATACTCGGTGAAGGTGTCCGCCCAGAGGTGGACCACCCGGTCGGAGGAGAGGATCCGCGTGCCCGTGCCCGGATCCTCGCCCTGGCCCTGATGTCCGCGCAGCCAGCGGCTGTACGTCTGCGTCGCCAGCACCGGGATGTCCCGCTCGGGCGCGATCCCCGCGAGGCGTTTCGCGAGGGCCGCCAACGGGCGCAGCCGCGCCAGGGCGTTGAGGGGGCGGGCGAAGGGGGCGGCGAGGCGCAGCCACCGCGGCAGGCGGCCCAGGGCGTAGTGGGCGGCGGGGCGGAGCCGGCCCCTGTAGTGGTGGTGCAGGAACTCCGCCTTGTACGTGGCCATGTCGACGCCGACCGGGCAGTCGCTGCGGCACCCCTTGCAGGAGAGGCAGAGGTCGAGCGCGTCCCGCACCTCCGTGCTCCGCCAGCCGCCCGTGATCACCTCCCCCGCGAGCATCTCGTGCAGCAGCCGGGCCCTGCCCCGCGTGGAGTGCGCCTCCTCGCCGGTCGCCCGGAAGGAGGGGCACATCACGCCCGCGCCGTCGCTCGGCGCCGGTGTCGTACGGCACTTGGCGACGCCGACGCACCGCCGTACCGCACCCGCGAAGTCGCCGCCGTCCTGCGGATAGCCGAATGCCACGTCCACCGGGCGCTTCGGCAGCACCTCGAAGCGGAGGTTGGTGTCCAGGGGCGCCGGGCGGGCGAGGATGCCGGGGTTCAGGCCGCCGTCCGGGTCCCACCGGTCCTTGAACGCGTCGAAGAGGGCGACGAGTTCGTCCCCGTACATCCGGGGCAGCAGCTCCGCGCGCGCCTGGCCGTCGCCGTGCTCGCCGCTGAGGGAGCCGCCGTGCGCGACGACGAGGTCGGCCAATTCCTCGGAGAAGCGGCGGTATCGGGCGATGCCCGCCGAGGTCAGGAGGTCGAAGTCGATGCGGACGTGGATGCAGCCCTCGCCGAAGTGGCCGTAGGGCGTTCCGCGCAGGGCGTGCCGGGAGAGCAGGGCCCGGAAGTCGCGGAGGTAGGGGCCGAGCCGGGCGGGCGGGACCGCGCAGTCCTCCCAGCCGGGCCAGGCCTCGCTGCCGTCGGGCATCCGGGTCGCGGTCCCGGCGGCGTCCTCGCGGATGCGCCACAGGGCCCGCTGCCCGGCCGGGTCGGTGACGATCGCGCCGTCCACCGCGTCGGCGCCGCGCAGGACGCGCTCGGCGTGGGCACGGGCCTCGGCCGGGGTGGCGCCGCCCGTCTCGACGAAGAGCCAGGCGGCCCCGCGCGGCAGCCCGGCCGGTTCGCGTACGAGGTCGGCGGCCATGCCCTCGACGGTGAGCGGGCGGTACGGGAGCAGGCCCGGGGCGGCCTCGGCGGCGGCCGCCTCGTCGGCGTACCCGAGCACGGCCAGGGCGCGGGCGCGCGGGGCCTCGACCAGGCGCACGGTCGCCTCGGTGACCACGGCGAGGGTGCCCTCGCTGCCGCAGAACGCCCGGACCGGGTCGGGGCCGCCGGGGTGCTCGGGGAGCAGGGCGTCGAGCGCGTAGCCGGAGATGCGGCGCGGAATGTCGGGACAGCCGGTGCGCAGGAGGGCGAGGTGGGCGTCGATGAGTTCGCGTACGCCGTGGGGGCCGTGGGAGGGCGCATCGCGTACGCCGTCGGGGCCGCGCCCGCCTCCCTGCCGGGACGCCCCCTGCTCCAGCCGCAGCGCCTGGCCCCCGTACCGGACCACCTCCAGCGCCCGCACGTTGTCCGCCGTCGTGCCCCAGGCCACCGAGTGCGCGCCGCAGGAGTTGTTGCCGATCATGCCGCCGAGGGTGCAGCGGCTGTGGGTGGACGGGTCGGGGCCGAAGGTCAGGCCGTGCGGGGCGGCGGCGGCCCGGAGGTCGTCCAGGACCACGCCGGGCTGGACGGTGGCGGTGCGGGCGGCCGGGTCCACGTCGAGGACCGCGTCGAGGTGGCGGGTGAGGTCGAGCACCAGGCCGGTGCCGGTGGCCTGGCCCGCGATGGAGGTGCCGCCGCCGCGCGGGACGACGGGGACCGCGTACTCCTGGCAGACCGCCAGCGCCGCCGCGATGTCGTCGGCGTCGCGCGGGGCGAGGACGCCGAGGGGGACGCGGCGGTAGTTGGAGGCGTCCATCGTCGTCAGGGCGCGGGCGGTGGGGCCGAAGTCGGCGTGGCCGCGCACGGCGGTGCGGAGCGCGGCCACGAAGTCGGGGGACGGTTCGGCTGACGGCCCGGTATGCGGGCGATGGAGTTCGGCCATGGCCTCAGCATGCCGTCGGTACAGATGAACTCTTGGGATGCGGACTGACAAAAACGCTCAAGCTTCACAAAAAAGCCCACAAGATCTTCCCAAACGGACCGTCAAGTCTCCTATAGTGACCAACACTTGAGCAGGAATTATCAGCTCCAGTTGTGCATGATCGTCCACTCCCGTGGTGAACTGTCCGGATTTCACCGGTGCGGTTTCGCCTCGTCCCGCACCGTCCGCCACCGAGGACTCCGATTGCGCCCCTCATTCAGGCCCACCGCACTCGCCCTGCTGATCTCGGCAGCCGTCACCGGCACGCTGACCCTGTGGGCGGTGGCCGCGGCCCCCGACACGGTACGGACCCCGCTGGCCTGGGGCGCGGCTGCGGCCGCCGTACTGCTGAGCGTCTGCGTGGCCGCCATCGTCCACACCCTGGGGACCGTCCGCACCCTGCGCGCCCAGCGGGCCGCCGACAACCGGCGGTTCACCGCCGAGACCTCGCGGCTGGTCTCCGCCTCCGCCGCCGAGGCCCAGCGCTTCACCGCGGAGACCGCCCGGATCAAGGCCGCCGCCTCCGCCGAGACCGCCCGGGTGGCGACCGAGGCCCGCGCCGAGAACGAGCGGCTCGCCGCGGAGGCCGCCGCCGAGAAGGCCCGGCTCTCCGCCACCGTGGACCGGCTCGCCGCCCGCGCCACGCGCGCCGAGAACGAGCGCTCCGCCGCCGTCGCGGCCTGCGCCAACGCGGCCGGTCGGATGCAGGCCCTGGCCACCAGCATGCTGGCCGACCTGCGGGAGATGGAGCACCGGCACACCGACGAGTCCGTCCTCGGGGACCTGCTCCACCTGGACCACCGCACCGCCCAGGCGGGCCGACTCGCGGACTCCATCGCCGTACTGACCGGGGCGCGCTCCGGGCGGCGCTGGGCCAAGCCGATCGTCATGGAGTCGATCCTGCGCGGCGCGATGGGCCGCATCGGCTCCTACCAGCGCGTCCGCCTCCACTCCACCAGCGATGTCGCGATCGCCGGGCACGCGGCCGAGGGCGTCATGCACGCGCTGGCCGAACTCCTCGACAACGCGGCCAACTTCTCGCCGCCCACCGCCGAGGTCCACGTCTACGTGGAGGAGGTCCCGGCGGGCATCGTCATCACCGTCGAGGACAGCGGGCTCGTCATGAGCGAGGTGCAGCTGCGCCGCGCCGAGCAGGCCGTCTCCGCCGACCACCAGAACCTCACCAACCTCTCCGGCACCCGGCTCGGACTGGCCGTCGTCGGCCGGCTGGCCCGTAAGCACGGCCTGACCGTCTCCTTCCGGCCCTCCGCGCGGGGCGGCACCGGCGCGCTGATGATGCTGCCCCAGGACCTGATCTCCCGGACCGCCGCACCGGCCGTGCCCCCCTACGCCGCGCTCCCGGCCGCCCCCGCCGCACCTTCGACCACGCCCGCGCCCGCCGAGCCCGAGCCGTCCCACGCGTCGGCCGAGGGCGCGGGCCTCTCCGCGACCGTCCCCGCGGCCCGGTCCACCGCCGAGAACGAGGCCTCGGACGGTTCCCCGCCCCCGGCCCCGGCGGCGGAGCCACAGCACACGGAGTCGGAGTCCGAATCCACCGGCAGCGTCCCCGCGTTCGGCGAGAGCGGCCTGCCCAAGCGCCGACGGGGCCGCACGCTGGCCGCCGCCGAAGCCCGTAACGGCAACGCCGCCCACGGCGGAGCCGACACCCCCCAGGCCCGTACCACCGACCCGAAGGTCCAGGCTGCGCGCTTCAGCACCTTCAGCCGGGCGGTCCGTGCCAACTCCCCGCACCCGGAAGGCAACACCCGATGACCGCGACCACCGACGAGAAGCTCAACTGGCTGCTGGAGGGGCTGCTCGACCGCACCCCCGGCGCCCGCCACGCCCTCGTCCTGTCCCGCGACGGCCTCAAGCTGTGCCGCACTCCCGAACTCTCGGTCGACCAGGCCGACCAGCTGGCCGCGATCTCCGCCGGGATCCAGAGCCTCTCGCACGGCGCGTCCATCGAGTTCGGTGACGGCACCGGCGGCGTACGCTCCGCGATGGCCGAGTTCTACGGCGGAGTGCTGTTCATCGTCGAGGCGGGCGCGGGCGCCCACCTCGCCGTCGTCGCCGACGAGGACTCCGACGTGGGCCTGGTCGGCCACAACATGAGCGAGCTGGTCGAACAGCTCGGCGAACACCTCGTCGCCCCGCCGCGCACCCCCGTGGCAGAGAGCTCGGCCGTATGACGACGGCGCCCCGCCCGCGCCCGGGCCGCGACGACGATCCGGACCGGCTGTACACCCTCACCGGGGGACGCAGCCGCTCCGACTCGGCCGCCTTCGACCTGGTGACCCTCGTCGTCGCGGAGTGCGACCCGGCCCCCGGCATGCAGTCGGAGCATGTGGCGATCCTGCGGATGTGCCAGAGCCCGACCGCCGTCGTCGAGATCTCCGCGACCCTGAACCTGCCGGTCAGCATCGTCCGCATCATGCTGTGCGACCTGCTGGACACCGGCCGGGTCAGCGCCCGCCACCCCCGTACCGCCCGTGTCGCGGACCGGCTCCCCGACCCCGACATCCTGGAACAGGTGCTCGTTGGACTCCGCAACCTCTGACCGCGCCACCCTGAGCGACACCGCCGACAACGGACTCAAGATCGTTGTCGTCGGCGGCTTCGGCGTCGGCAAGACCACCATGGTCCGATCCGTGAGCGAGATCCGTCCGCTCAACACGGAGGAGACGATGACCCGCGCGGGCGAGGCCGTCGACCACCTCGACGGCGTCCAGGCCAAGACGTCCACCACCGTGGCGTTCGACTTCGGCCGCATCACGCTCGACGCCCGCTCGGTGCTCTACCTCTTCGGCGCGCCCGGACAGGAGCGGTTCTGGTTCCTGTGGGACCGGCTCTTCTCCGGCACGCTCGGCGCGGTCGTCCTCGTCGACACCCGTCGGCTGGCCGACTCCTGGTACGCCATCGACCGCCTGGAGCACCACGGCACACCGTTCATCGTGGCGTGCAACGACTTCGGCGGGCCGCTCCACAGCGAGCAGCAGATCCGGGAGGCCCTGGACCTCTCGGACGACGTACCGCTGGTGGAGTGCGACGCGCGCGACCGGTCCTCCAGCAAGTACGTGCTCATCACCCTCGTCGAGCACCTCGCCGCGCTCTCCGCCGCCCGGCTGCGCGCCCCCGAAGCGGCCGTGCCCGCGGGAGCCCTGGCCGGCCCGACCCCGGAGCCCGCCCCGTGACGACCACCGCCGGCCCCACCGGACCGACCGCCGCCGACCCCACGGCCACCACCGGACCCACGACCGCCGGGCCCACCGGAGGGGCCGCCCCCTCCGGCTGCCCCGTCACGCACGGGTCCGTCCCCCTCTCCGGCCCCCGCTTCCAGAGCGACCCCGTCCAGCTCTACCGGGACATGCGGCGCGACCACGGCGCCGTCGCCCCGGTCGTGCTCGACGGCGACGTACCCGCCTGGCTCGTCCTCGGCTACCGCGAGCTGCACCAGGTCACCGGCGACCCGGTCCTCTTCAGCCGCGACTCCGACCTGTGGAACCAGTGGGAGCGCATCCCCGACGACTGGCCGCTGCTGCCGATGATCGGGCGCAGGCAGCCCTCGATCCTCTACACGGTCGGCGAGCGCCACAGCGTCCGGGCCATGATGATCAGCAACGCGCTGGAGGGCGTCGACCCGTTCTCCCTGAAGCGGTACGCGGAGGAGTTCGCGGACGAGCTGATCGACCGGTTCTGCACCAAGGGCGCGGTCGACATCATCGCGGAGTACGCCAAGCTGCTCCCCGCCCTGGTCCTGGCCAGGATCTACGGGTTCTCCGACGAGGACGCGTTCCCCCTGGTCGGCGCGATCAACGACATGATCGACGGCCGCGAGCGGGCGCTGGCCGGACAGCAGCACCTGGCCACCTCGATGTTCCGGCTGCTGGCCGACAAGCACGCCGAGCCCGGTGACGACGTCGCCAGCCGGATGCTCGCGGACGCGGGCGGGTTCACCGACGAGGAGGTCGCCCAGGACCTCATGGTGATGATGGCGGCCGGCCACCAGCCGACCGCCGACTGGATGGGCAACTCGCTGCGCCTGATGCTCACCGACGAGCGGTTCGCCGCCTCGCTCTCGGGCGGCCGGCACAGCGTCGCGGAGGCGATGAACGAGGTGCTGTGGGAGGACACCCCGACCCAGAACGTGGCGGGCCGCTGGGCCTCCCGCGACACCCACCTCGGCGGGCGCCACATCCGCGCCGGCGACCTGCTGCTGCTCGGGATCGCCGCAGCCAACGGCGACCCGCAGGTACGGACCCACGCCTCCGCGCTGACCGGCGGCAACAACGCCTTCCTCTCCTTCGGCCACGGCGAGCACCGCTGCCCGTTCCCGGCCCAGGAGACCGCCGAGGTCATCGCCCGTACCGGCATCGAGGTCCTGCTCGACCGGCTGCCGGACGTGGACCTCGGCGTCCCCGCCGAGCAGCTCACCCGCCGCCCCTCGCCCTGGCTGCGCGGCCTCACCGACCTGCCCGTGCTCTTCACACCCACGCCCGCCCTCGGCAGGCCCGCAAGCCACGGAGGCCCCGCATGACCCGCATCGCGCTCGACCCGTTCGTCAGAGACCTCGACGGCGAGAGCGCCGCGCTGCGGGCCGCCGGGCCGCTGGCCGAGGTGGAGCTGCCGGGCGGGGTGCACGTGTACGCGGTCACCCGCCACGCGGAGGCCCGGGCGCTGCTCACCGACAGCCGGGTGGTCAAGGACATCAACGTCTGGAACGCCTGGCGGCGCGGCGAGATACCGATGGACTGGCCGCTGATCGGCCTGGTCAACCCGGGCCGCTCGATGCTCACGGTCGACGGGGCCGACCACCGCCGGCTCCGTACGCTGGTGGCCCAGGCGCTCACGGTACGCCGGGTGGAGCGGCTGCGCGCCGGGATCGAGGCGCTGACGAACGCGAGCCTGGAGAAGCTGGCCGCCCATCCGGCCGGGGAACCGGTGGACCTGAAGGCGGAGTTCGCCTACCCGCTGCCGATGAACGTGATCAGCGAGCTGATGGGCGTGGACGCGGCGGACCACCCGCGGCTGAAGGAGCTGTTCGAGAAGTTCTTCTCGACGCAGACCCCGCCGGAGGAGGTCCCGCAGATGATGGCGGACCTCGGCACGCTCTTCACCAAGATCGTCAACGACAAGCGGGCCGACCCCGGCGACGACCTCACCAGCGCCCTGATCGCGGCGTCCGAGAACGGTGACCACCTCACCGACGAGGAGATCGTCAACACGCTGCAACTGATCATCGCCGCCGGACATGAGACCACCATCAGCCTGATCGTCAACGTGGTCGAGGCGCTCCAGACCCACCCGGAACAGCGCAAGAAGGTCCTCGACGGCGAGATCGGATGGGAGGGCGTGATCGAGGAGACGCTGCGCTGGAACACCCCGACCTCGCACGTCCTGATCCGCTTCGCGACGGAGGACATCGAGGTGGGCGACAAGGTCCTCCCGAAGGGCGAGGGCCTGATCGTCTCGTTCGCCGCACTGGGCCGGGACGAGCAGCAGTACGGCCCGACGGCGGGCGAGTTCGACGCCACCCGCACCCCCAACCGCCACATCGCCTTCGGCCACGGCCCGCACGTCTGCCCGGGCGCCGCCCTGTCCCGTCTGGAGGCGGGCATCGCCCTCCCGGCGCTCTACGAACGCTTCCCGGAGCTGGAGCTGGCGGTGCCGGCGTCCGAGCTGCGCAACAAGCCGATCGTGACGCAGAACGACCTGTACGAACTGCCGGTGAGGCTGGGCTGCCCGTTCGGCCGCGAGTCGTAACCCTCCTGCGCGGGGTCCACGGGCCGGAGCGCGCGTCTCACCGGACGGACACGGTTGCAGCGCCGTGCCGCCGAGGGACTACGCTCCGACTCGTGGCCGACATCCAGATTCCCGCTGACATCAAGCCCGCAGACGGACGCTTCGGCGCCGGTCCCTCCAAGGTGCGGACGGAGGCGCTCGACGCGCTGGCCGCCACCGGCACCTCCCTCCTCGGTACGTCCCACCGTCAGGCCCCGGTCAAGAACCTGGTCGGCGAGGTACGGGACGGGGTGCGCGCGCTCTTCTCCCTCCCCGAGGGGTACGAGGTCGTCCTCGGCAACGGCGGCTCCACCGCCTTCTGGGACATCGCGACGCACGGTCTGATCGAGTCGAAGTCCCAGCACCTCAACTTCGGTGAGTTCTCCTCGAAGTTCGCCAAGGCCGCCAAGCTGGCGCCCTGGCTCTCCGACCCGACGGTCATCGCCTCCGACCCGGGCACCCACCCCGACCCGCAGGCCGAGGCGGGCGTGGACGTCTACGCCTTCACCCACAACGAGACCTCCACCGGCGTCGCGGCCCCGGTCAAGCGGGTCGCGGGCGCCGACGAGGGCGCACTCGTCCTGGTGGACGCCACCTCCGGCGCGGGCGGCCTCCCCGTCGACATCACCGAGTCGGACGTCTACTACTTCGCCCCGCAGAAGTCCTTCGCCTCCGACGGCGGCCTGTGGATCGGCGTGTTCTCCCCGGCCGCCCTGGAGCGCGCGGCCCGGATCCACGCCTCGGGCCGGCACATCCCGGAGTTCTTCTCGCTGCCGACGGCGATCGACAACTCGCTGAAGAACCAGACGTACAACACCCCGGCGCTCTCCACCCTCTTCCTGCTGAACGAGCAGCTGAAGTGGATGAACTCCCAGGGCGGCCTGGACTTCACGACGGGCCGCACGGCGGCTTCGTCGGGCCACCTCTACTCCTGGGCCGACGAGTCGAAGTACGCCACCCCGTTCGTCACGGACCCGGCGAAGCGCTCGCAGGTCATCGGCACGATCGACTTCGCGGACGAGATCGACGCGGCAGCCGTCGCCAAGACCCTGCGCGCCAACGGCATCGTCGACACCGAGCCGTACCGCAAGCTCGGCCGCAACCAGCTGCGCGTGGCCATGTTCCCGGCGATCGACCCGGCGGACGTCCAGGCGCTGACGGCGTGCATCGACTACGTGATCGAGAAGCTGTAGCCCTTCAGCTCTCCGCTGTACGGAGACGGCCCGGCACCCACACGGCGTGCCGGGCCGTTTCCGCGTCACCCGGCCGGGTGGCATATGCCAGAAGCGTGCTCCTGGGCTGTTCCGCCCTACGATGATGCTCTCGACACCAGCCCATTCCAGGAGGCCCGCAATGTCTGCAGCAGCAGTCGAGCACCCCTGTGACGATGAGCCGGAAACGCTGCTGGAAACGGCCAACCGTCTCACCGAGCAGCTTCCGGGGCATCGCGTCGAGATCATCGGAGGCCTCGTCACCGTGGCACCACCTCCGGACGGCCCGCACGCCCGCGCGCTCACCAAGCTCATGCGGCCCTTCATCGCCGCCGGACTCGACGACGGGGAGACGGAGGTCCTGCAGGCCATCGGCCTCTGGCTCCCCAGCGGCCCCGAGGACTACGTGATCCCCGACCTGGCGATCGTGCACGCCGACCTCGACGAGCACCTGATCGAGAACAACTGCTACGACCCCGCCTGCTTCCGCCTGGTCCTGGAGGTCACCTCCGGGAACTACCAGACGGACCTGCGCCACAAGGTCACCGCCTACGCCCAGGCCAGGATCCCGGTCTACGTGATCGTCGACCGCAAGCACGGCCGCGTCCACGTCCTCACCGAACCGCTCCCCGCCGGCTACGACCGCCACGAGGTCTACGCCCCCGGCCAGGAGGCCCCGCTGCCCGACTCCCTCGGCGCCGAAGTCACCCTGGACGTCGACGAGATCGTGCGCGCGGGCCGCCCGAAACGCTGAGGACGGGCGTGGAGGGAGAACACTAGGGTGCGCATCATGAGTTCACCCCAGCCCGATCGGAGTGACCTGAGCACCCGGGATCGGAACGACCAGGGCGCACGGGCGCGGCGAGGACCGAGCAGCCGGGCTCGGTGAGACCGGGCAGCCGCCTCGCGTACTCACTCCGCCGGTGCCGCCGCCAGCACCGCGCGCAGGGCGGCTATCCCGGCCAGCCACTCCTTCTCCGCCCCGGCCTCGGCCCACAGGTCCAGCGGCTCCGCGTTGGCGCCGGTGAGGCGGTCCAGGGCGCGGACCGCCAGGGGGCGGAGGTCGGCCGGGAGCGGGGGGACGGGGTCCTTGGGGCCGTACGCCGTGGTGACCGGCTCCCCGCCGGGGCACTGGGCGGCCACCAGGGCGGCGGCCGCGACCGCCTCCTCGCCCTCGTCCAGATAGTCCTGCGGGGCGGTGTCGGCGGCGGCGGTCAGGACGGCCCGCAGGACGTCCGCCTTCTTCTCCGGCTCGGCGTCGTCCACCCGCCCGCCGAAGTCGGCCGCGGTGTCGTTGTCGAAGTGGCCGATGTCCCAGGCGCCCATGGCGTCCCCCCTCAGTCCCGTGCTCCGGTCTGTGCTCGGTCCGCTCTGTCGCGGTGTGCCCCCATCCTCACAGCCACCACTGACAATCAGCCCTCCGAGCGCCCCGGACCGGCCCGGCCCGGCTCTCACGGGCCCGGTCCGGACCTCATTGCACGCGGCCGCCCGAGTCCTCCTCGTCCTCATCGTCGTCGTCCGGGATGTGCACGTCGAAGACGTTGATGTTGATCTCGACGACCTCCAGCCCGGTCATCGACTCCACGGCCTCGACGACCTGGCCTCTGATCCGGTCGGCCAGCTCGTGGATCGCGACGCCGTACTCCACCTCGACGTCGACGTCGATCGCCGTCTGCTTCTCACCCACCTCCACCTTGACCGCCCGCCCGGCGCCCGAGGAGCCGGAGACCCGGCTCGTGACGGCGCCCAGCGCCTTCGACGCGCCCTTGCCCACCGAGTGGACGCCGTCGGTCTCCCGGATGGCTATTCCGGCGATGGTGGCCACGACGCCGTCGGCGATGGTCGTCGTGCCGCGCACGCCGCCTCCGCCGCCGCTCTTCGCCGCGTTTCCGCTCCGCGCTTCGATGTCGGCCATGTCCGCCTCACAGAGAGTGGTTGCCACGGGCGCTCTCGCCGCGCCCGCACGGAACCCCCTCATCCACTCTCCGCTCCTCCGCACCCGTCTGCCATTCGGGGCCGACGGGCCAGGACGAACCCCTGCGGCGCCCGCTCCGGGAACGGCCCCTCCGTGTCCCGCTCCCTGCGCACCACGGCCCGCACCTCCAGCCCCGCCGCCCGCAGCAGCCCGGCCACCCGCTCGGGCTGGCTCCGGTGGAAGACGAGCGCGACCTCCTCGCCCAGCGCCTCCGTCAGCCGCAGCGGCTCGTCGCCCACCTGGAAGCCGAGCTGCAGGGGGGCGCCCGGGGCCAGCACACGCTGGAACTCGGCGAAGGCGCGGGGCGGTTCCTCGTCCGGGACATGGATGGTGGAGTACCAGGCGAGAAGGCCGCCCAGGGAGCCGTCCGGCAGGTCGAGGCCGAGCATGGAGCCCTCCTCGAACCGCAGCCCGGGGTGGTCCCGCCGCGCCTCGGCCAGCATGCCCGGCGCGAGGTCGATCCCGAACACCTCGACGCCCAGGCGGAGTCGGTGCAGATGCCCGGTCACCCGGCCCGTACCGCACCCGACATCGGCCAGCGGGAGCCCGCCCCCGTCCGTCACCACGTGCCCGGCGAAGACGGCCAACAGCCCGCGCTCCAGGGGCTTGGCGGCGAGTTCGTCGCGGGTCCACCGCGCGTATCCACCGGCGATGGCGTCGTACGAACGGCGGGTGGCGCGCACGAAGTCCGGCGCGGTATCGGGTGCGGTCATGGCGCACCACCCCAGGGGGTGCCGCCGGGTCGCCGGGCGGTCAGGCGCCGCCGCCGGTGCGCCCGGCGGCGGGCAACTGCGTCTCTGAGGCGCCCCGTACGCACCCCGGACCGCCCCTCACCGGCTCAGCAGGCGGAACCGGCGTACCGCCAGCGGCAGGAAGACCAGCGTGATCACCACCGGCCAGACCACGGCCATCAGCAGGGCGTGCTCCTCCACCCACGTGCCGCCCCCGGCGACCGGGTTGCCGAACAGCTCGCGGGTGGCGGTCGCGGTGGAGGAGATCGGGTTCCAGGCGGCGACCGTGCCCAGCCGGCCCGGCATCAGGGACGGGGCGACGAAGGTGCTGGAGATCATCGTGAGCGGGAAGGCGATCGCGTACAGCCCGCCCGCCGCCTCCGGGGTGGGGACCAGCAGGCCGAGCCAGACGCCCACCCAGATCAGGCTGAACCGCAGCAGCAGGAGCAGCCCGAACGCCCCCAGGGCCGGCCCCACCCCGCCGCCCGCACGCCAGCCCATCAGCAGCGCGGTGGCGGCCAGGATGGCCAGCTCGGCTGCGGCCACCGCCAGGTCGGCCGCCCCGCGGCCGGAAGCGAAGGCGGAGGGGGCCATCGGCATGGACCGGAAGCGGTCGAGGACCCCCTTGCCCGAGTCGGTGACGACGGCCACGGCGGTGTTCATGAAGCCCATGGCCATGGTCATGGCGAACATGCCGGGCATCAGGAACTCCCGGTAGTCGCCGCCGCCCGGCACCTTCATGGCGCTGCCGAAGACGTACCCGTACAACAGGACGGAGAGGATCGGGAAGCCGAGCTGCCAGACGACGGCGGAGGGCTGCCGCTGGTAGTGGGTCAGGCTGCGGCGGGTGATGTTCCAGCAGTCGGAGACCGCCCAGTGGGCGAGTCCGCGCTTGCGGGGCGCCTCGGCCGCCGCCGCGGGGTCCGGTGCGAGTACGGTCATGCCGCCGCCTTCCGTACGGCCTGCGCGCTCCCTGCGGCCTGCGCGTCGTCGGAGCCCGCGCCGTGGCCCGTCAGCCGCAGGAACACATCGTCCAGGCTCGGTCGACGCAGCCCGATGTCCTCCACCGCGATTCCGTCGCCCTGGAGGCTCCGGGCCACCTCCGTGAGGGCGGCCACCCGGTCGGTGACCTGGGCGTGCACGCGACGGGCGGGGGCGTCGGTGACGACGAGCCCGCCCCCGGCCACCCGGTCCACCGCCCGCGCCACCTCCGCGAGGTCGCCCTCCTCAGCCGCGACGACCTCGATCCGGTCGCCGCCCACCCGGTCCTTCAGGGCGTCCGGGGTGTCGTCCGCGATGGCCCGCCCCCGGTCGATGACGGTGATGTGCGAGGCGAGCCGATCCGCCTCCTCCAGATACTGCGTGGTGAGCAGCACCGTCGTACCGCCCGCCACCAGATCCCGTACGGTCTCCCAGACCTCGCCCCGGCTGCGCGGGTCGAGCCCGGTGGTCGGCTCGTCCAGGAAGAGCACATCGGGCGAGAGGATCATGGAGGAGGCGAGGTCGAGTCGCCGCCGCATACCCCCGCTGTACTCACGGGCGCTCTTCCCGGCCGCCTCCACCAGGTCGAACCGCTCCAGCAGCTCCCCGGCGCGGAGCCGGGCCCCGCGGTTGCCGAGGTGGAAGAGGCGGCCGAACATCTCCAGGTTCTGCCGCCCGGTGAGCCCCTCGTCGACGGCCGCGTACTGCCCGGCGAGACCGATCCTGCTCCGTACGCGACGGGGTTCGCGCCCCACGTCGAGCCCGGCGACCTCGGCCCGGCCCCCGTCGTACCGCAGAAGAGTCGCGAGGACCCGTACGGCGGTGGTCTTCCCGGCCCCGTTCGGACCGAGCAGGCCGTGGACGGTCCCGGGGCGGACGGCGAGGTCGAACCCGTCGAGCGCCCGTTTCTCGGCCCCGCCCCTCCCTCGCCTCCGATAGCGCTTCACGACCCCTTCGGCGAGCACCGCGTAGGCGCTCCCAGACGTGGACATGGCACAACCCCCTGTTCTCCGAGCGACGTTCGAGCAAACTGAGTACACCGTACCCCAAACTGAGTACGCCGTACCTTAATACGAGTACGGCGTACCCATATCGCCTCCGGCGCATTACGCTGCCCTCATGGCGAAAGACGGAGCGACCACGGGGACGACCGACGGGACGACCGACGGGGCGACCGACGGGGCGGCGACGGGGACCGGGGCGGTCACGGCATCGGCGGCGACCGGCCGCACGGCGGACGGCACGGCGACCGGCAGCGGCGACATCGCGCGCAGCCTGGAACTCCTGTGGGGCACCGGGGACCGCCCCAGTCGCGGCCCCAAACCGGGCCTCACCCTGGACCGGATCGTCACGACCGCCATCGCCGTCGCGGACGCCGAGGGCCTGTCCGCCGTCTCCATGCGCCGGATCTCCACGGAGCTGGGCACGGGCACGATGTCGCTCTACCGGTACGTCCCCGGGAAGGCCGAACTCCTGGACCTGATGCTCGACCGGGTGCTGGGCGAGCCGCTCTTTGCCGATGCCGACCGTCCGGCCGCCGGACACCGCGTACCCGACGACTGGCGGGCAGCGATCGACACGATGGCCCGCGCCCACCTGGACAACCTGCGCAACCACCCCTGGCTGCTGAAGATCAACCAGGCCCGTACGGTGCTCGGCCCCAGCGCCCTGCGCGGCCTGGAGCTCTCCCTCACCGCGCTGCGGTCCATGGGGCTGCGCGACCCCGAGCTGATCGGCGTGATCATCACGGTGAACAGCTTCGTGGAGGGCCTCGCCCGCACGCAGGCCGACGCGGCGGAGGCTGTGGCGCAGACGGGGCTGAGCGACGAGGAGTTCTGGGAGAACCAGCGCCCCTACCTGGAGCGGGCCATGCTCAGCGGCGCGTACCCGACGATGGCCGGGATGTCGGAGGACACGTTCAGCGCCGACTTCGACCACTTCACGTTCGGGCTGCGGCGGCTCATCGCCGGTTTCGAGGCCCTGGTAGCGGAACGGGCGGCGGGCGGCGGGCCGAAGACGGACAGGGCGGCGGAGGCCGCCACGGACCGGACATGACAGCGCGCCCGGCCCGTGCCCCAATGGACATATGGACGCCAGCCGGGAACTCGCTCCCTTCGTGAAGCAGTACGCGGTCCTGCTGAGCACCCACCGGCAGGACGGCACGTCCGTCGGCACGCCCGTGAACATCGCCGTGGAGGGCGATCACGCCTTCGTCCGTACGTTCTCCTCGGCCTGGAAGGTCGAGCGGATGCGCAACCACCCCAAGGTGGAGCTGGCCCCCTGCACGGTCCGGGGCAGGCCGACGGGCCCGGAGGTCAGGGCCCACGCCCGGCTGCTGCGGCCGGGCACGAAGGAGAACACGCACGCGGCGCGGATGCTGTCGCGGAAGTACCCGATCGTGCAGGGCGTGCTGGTGCCGCTGGTGCACAGGCTCAAGCGGGACCGGACACTGCACTACGAGGTGTGGCCGATCACGAACGGCGACTGAAGGTCACGAACGGCAGTGCGAAGGTCACGAAGGGCGGCCGAGGGACCGGTGGCCCGTAGATCTCAGCCCCGCCCCCGCTCGCGTCAGCCCCGCCCCCGCGCGCCTCAGCCCATTCCCCCCTCGCGTCAGCCCCGCCCCGCTCGCCTCAGCCCTTCCCCCCGCTTCCGCCGGAGCGCGAACCACAGCGCCCCCACCCCGATGATGATCACGGCCCCCAGTCCCACGCTGCCCTTGCCGTCGTCCCCCTGATCGCCACCGCCCCCGCCCTGCCCCGGGCTTCCGCTCCCCGCGGGCTTCCCCTTCTCCTCGCCATCGCCCGTGCCGCCGCTCCCCTGCGGCTTTCCGGCCCCCTCGACCTCCACGCGCACGACACCGCTGCGCGCCCCCTCCGAGCCGAACATCAGGGCCGAGCCGTCCGCCGTGTACGTCACCGACTCCGCCTGCCGCTGGAACGGCGCGGCGACCGCCCGGCTCTCCCCGAGACGGCCGTTCTCGAAGGCGTACACCCGGGCGCTGAAGTACGAGCGCAGCGCCAGCGAGCGCCCGTCGGGCGAGAAGGCCCCGTCGGTCACCCACGGCACCTCGCCCACCCGGCGGAAGACGTTCATGGAGCCGGTGGTGAGCTTGCCGGGGCCCTCGTAGAGCCCGCCGCCGTTCTCGTTCTTGGAGGCGATGTAGACGCGGCCGGTCTTCGGATGGACCATCAGCGATTCGGCGTTGCGGGGGCCGTCGGCGTACTGGACGTCGTACTGGGTGGCGGTGACGGTGGTGTCCCGGAGCGTCTTCGGCTCGGGGAAGCGGTAGATCCAGACGTGGTTCCAGGTGCCGTCGAGGTTGTCCCCGATGTCACCGACGTAGATGTCCCCGTCGGGACCGATGGAGATGGCCTCCACATCGCGCGGCTCCCCGACGCCCCGCATGGTGACGGTGGCGACGGTCCTCCCGGTGCGGGAGTCGACGGCGAAGACGTAGGGGCCGTCGTCGCTGTCGTTGTGCGTCCAGTAGACGCCGGGGTGGAGGCGGCTTGCGGCGAGGCCGCTGGACTCGGTGATCCGGGGGTCCTCGATCGTGAAGTCACGGTCGGGCTCCCCGTCGGCGGCGACGGCGGGGCAGGCGGCACCCAGAAGCAGCAGGAGGGCCGCGGCGGGAACGGCAGGGCCCGCCGCTCCACGGCTCGGATACGGACGTGCCGCTCGACGGCTCGGATACGGACGCATGGCCCAAGTGTCCACGGTCGCGGGGCCCGGGGCGGCCGCCCCGGATCCGGGGACCCACCGTGTCCATCGTCACGTCGCAGGCCACAGCCGTGATCGGCCATGATGACGCCATGCGTTTTCTCCCGGTCGGCGACTCCATGACCATCGGCGCCACCGGCGACTTCACCTGGCGCTACCGGCTGTGGCAGCACTTCGAGGCGGTCTGCCCGGCCTCGTACGAGATCGTCGGCCCGCGGACGACGCTGTACGACCCCGGGGCGGGCGCCCCGCTCTCCCACGCGTACGCCGACCCGGCCTTCCCGCCCGCCGCTCGCCGGCATCTCGCGGGGTGGGGCGAGGGGTGGCTGCACATGGCCCCGGTCATCGCGGACGCGGTGCGCGAGGCGGAGGCGGACGTGCTGCTGGTCTCGCTGGGCCTGATAGACCTCGGCTTCTACACGGACGCCGGGCAGACGGCGGCCAACGCCCGCGCGTTCATCGAGGCGGCCCGCACGGCGAACCCGCGCATCCGGATGGTCCTGCTCCCGGTGATACCCAACATCCGGGCCGAGTCGGACGCCCCCTTCGCCGCCTCCTGCGCCCGCTTCAACGCACTGCTGGCCCGGGCCGCCACCGACCTGGACTCCCCTGCCTCCCCGCTCCTGCTGGCCCCCACCCCGCCGGGCTACGACATCCACACGGACACGTACGACGGCACGCACCCCGGCCCGACCGGCGAACACCTCCTGGCCGCCGCCTTCGCCGACGCCCTCCACCGGGCGTGGAGGGTGGGGGGCCCGTACGCAGGACAGCACGCGACTGCCGTCCCGGCCTGATTGGCGCCGCCCCGGCAGCCCTGCACCCCGGCGACCCGACGGCCCTGCGGCCTGGGCCCCGCCGCCACCGAGGGCGGCTCCGACCGCCGGAAGTCCCGGCTCCGGAGGGCTCCTCGCGCCTGCTCGGGCAGCTCCGCCACCCCCGTGCGGTCCGGAGTCCGCGGCGCGTGCGGCCGTACCCTCCTGGCCGGCACGGTCACGCTCCGGGAAGATGCCGAGGAATCCGGCCAAGAACCCGCGCGGTGACATGATCACGACACGAAAGTGGTGAACGACCAGGGAAAGCGACGCACCGCTCCGGGCCCTTGGGCCCGCTCGACCAGCCGCCGGTGATCTACCGGCCATTGCCCCACTTCCGGAGATGTCGGCTGCCCAGATGCCCGCACCCCCGATTCCGGCCCGGACGACGCGGAGAGCCGCCGCCCCCTCGCTCGTTGGCCAGTACATGACTAACCGAGCGGACCGACGGCGGCTAGCGTTTTTCGTGCTGGATGTCCCAGCACACCATGTCCAACAGGGGGATTCTTCACATGGGATTGAGAGCCAAGGCCATCACGACCATCGCGGCGGGCATGCTGGCCGCCGCCATGTCCGCGCCCGCCGCCGCGGCGACAGCGCCCGTCGAACGGCAGGCCCCGGTGGCGGCGTCCGACGTGATCGCCGCCAACACGACGGTCACCACGTGGACCCAGGCGAACGTCCGCAGCTGCGCGTCCAACCAGTGCACCCTGAAGTACACCGTCAGCGCCGAGACCAAGCTGAACGCCATATGCTGGGCCAACGGCCAGCATGTGACGGCGTACGGCGTCTCCCACAACAAGTGGGTCAAGCTCGGCTCGGGCACGAGCTGGATCTGGGGCGGCCTGCTGAAGGGGAACCAGACGGGCAACGTGCCCAACCAGTGCTGAAATCCCTCCGGGTGACGGGTTCCCGCACTGACGGGGAACCGGACCGGCCGGTGCCGGACAGGCGCCCGCCTCACCCTGAGTGAGCAGACCGGAGCGAGCAACCGTCGCACCACGGAGGCCACCGGCCGCGTACGCCCCCGCCCAGGGGCCCCGCCGGTGGCCTGCCGCGTTCCCGGCACCCGTTCCCGATACGCGCCCCCGGCGCACCTTCCCGGCACGCGTCCCCGGCACACCACCCCGATACGCGTCCCCGGCGCACCTTCCCGGCACGCGTCCCCGGCGCACCTTCCCGGCACGCGTCCCCGGCGCACCTTCCCGGCACGCGTCCCCGGCGCACCTTCCCGGCACGCGTCCCCGGCGCACCTTCCCGGTATGCCCCCGGAGACGGGCACAGCGGGCGGCAGCCCCCTCACCCCACCCGCTGCGACCCCAGCATCGTCAGCGCCAACTCCGTCAGCTCACCCGACACCTCCTCCGGACGCGCCCGGCGGCTGCGGCGGGTGTGGTGGGCCATCAGTTCGTGGACCGTGCCGACCATGACCATGACGTCGACACGGTGGTCCCGGTCCTCCGCCTCGCCCCGCTCCACCGCCCGCTCCGCCTCGCCCGTCAGGAACTCCGTCCACAGCGCCCGCCAGAGCTTGCAGTGCTCGTCGACCACCGCGCTGACACCGAGCACCTCGACGAAGGTCACCCGGGCCTCGCGCGGATCGCGGGTGACGGCCCCCACGTACGCGTCGAAGAGGCGCCGGACCCGCTCGGCGATCGAGCACTCGTCGATCCCCTCGGTGCGCAGTTCGGCCTCCATGGCCCGCAGGCCGATGGTGGTGACCCGGTTGTGCAGAGCGACGAGCAGCCCCTCACGGGTCCCGTACTCCTGCCGGAGCACCTCGGGTGTGACGCCGGCCGCTTCGCAGAGGTCCGCCTCGGAGGTCTCCCGGTAGCCGACGACCCCGAACAGCTCCCGTGCCGCGTCCAGCAGTCGCTCCCTCGCCTGGGTACGGGCCTGGTCACCGGGCCCCGTCCGCTGAACCGCCCAGCCATCCGCCACCGGTCCTCCTACAGCGCAAGGTGCGGGAGAGGGCCTCGGCACCTCTGCACGAACCGCCGCCCCATTGTGCGCGCCCCGGGAGCCGCGGAAGAGCCGCGCCACACCCGTACGGGGGAATGCCCGCACGCCGAAACGCTTCTTCTCGGCGCGTCCCGAAGAGGGATCGAAACGGAGTTTGAGTGGGGCCTCACTCACATCCGCGGCGGGGACGCGCCGCGATGCGCCCGACGGCGGGCCTCCGTCGCCGCCGGCGGCTCCATCCTCCCCAGCCACGCCGTCAGCAGCCGCTCCAGCTCCGCCGCCTCCCCCGGGTCCAGCGCGTCCAGCAGGTCGCGCTCGTTGCGCATGTGGTCGGTGAAGGCCCGGTCGATCAGGGACCGGCCCGCCGGGGTGAGCGCGACCACCCGCCCCCGGCCGTCCGCCGCCGAGCGGCGCCGGTCCACCAGGCCTGCCCGCTGGAGGCGGTCGATCCGCTTGGTCATCGCCCCTGTGGTGACCATCGTGTGCGCGGCCAGCTCACCCGGTGCCCGCTCGAAGGGCTCCCCGGCCCGGCGCAGCGCGGCCAGCACGTCGAACTCGCCCTCGGAGAGGCCGTGGGCCGCGTAGACGGCGTCGAGGCGGTCGGTCAGGAGGCGGCCCAGGCGGTGCATCCGGCCGATGACCGCCTGCGGGGACACGTCCACGTCCGGCCGCTCCCGCGCCCACTCGGCCTGGATACGGGCCACATGGTCGAGACCCGCGCGCTCCACCACCTCGTCCGGGTCCTCCCGAAAATTACCTTCCATAGAAGGCATAATAGCTTCCATGGAAGGTAATTTGAAATGGTCGCTGGTCACGGCGGTGGCCCCCGTCGCCTGGGGCACGACGTACTTCGTCACCCGCGAGTATCTGCCCGAGACCCATCCCCTGTACGGCGCCGCCTTCCGCGCGGTCCCCGCCGGGCTGCTGCTCCTGGCGCTCTGCCGCAAACTGCCGCGGGGGAGCTGGTGGTGGAAGTCCCTGGTGCTCGGCGCCCTGAACATGAGCGGCTTCTTCGCCCTCGTCTACGTGGCGGCGCAGCGCCTCCCCACCAGCCTGGCGTCGATCATCATGGCGCTCGCACCCCTGTTCATGATGGTGCTCGCCTGGCCGCTGGTCGGCGAGCGTCCCGGCTGGAAGCACCTCGCCGGGGCCACGACCGGGGTGGCGGGCGTCTGCCTGATGGTCTTCACGGCCGCCGGTTCGGTGGACGCCTTCGGCGTGCTGGCCTCCGTCGGGGCCATGGCGATGTCCTCGTACGGCTATGTCCTGGCCAAGCGGTGGAGCGGCGGGGTGGACGTGCTCGCCGCCACCAGCTGGCAGTTGCTCGGCGGCGGGCTGCTGCTCCTGCCGTGCGCGGCCCTGGTGGAGGGGGCGCCACCCGTGCTCGACGGGCCCGCGCTGCTCGGCTTCGGCTACCTCGCCGTGGTGGCGACGGCCGTCGCGTTCGCCGCCTGGTTCCTGGGGCTGAAGCACCTGCCCGCGGGGACCGTCGGCCTGCTGGGGCTGCTCAACCCCGTGACGGGGGTGCTGCTGGGGCTGCTGCTCGCCGGTGAGACCCTCTCGGGGCGGCAGGTCATCGGCCTCGTGCTCACGCTGTGCGGGGTCGTGCTCGGCCAGCGGGCGGCCCGGACACCGGCACCACCGCCCGAGGCCCCCGAACCGTCCGAGCCCCCCGAGCCGTCCTCTCCCGCTCCCTCTTCCCCTTCTCCCCCTTCCTCTTCCTCTTCCGCTTCCACCGAGCGCCCCTCCCGCATCGACCCCTCACCGTGAACCGACCGGGCCGAGCAGCAGCACCGCTCCTGGCGGGGGCGCTACGGGCCCTTGTGCAGGCGCAGTTGACCGTACGGCGCTGCCCCGCACCGCGATCCGTCCGGACCGGGACCGGCCGGGTGCCCGCAGGGTACGGCGGCCCGGGGCCGCTGTCGGGATAATCGGCGCGCATCGCCGCCGCAAGGGGAGGAATGCCAGTGACATCGGAAGGGACGTCGGGGGCGCGGACGCCGGAGCAGGGGGGCCCGGACGCCCCGGACGGGCTGGGCTCGCCAGTGGCCGTGTTCGACGGCTCGAAGAAGGGTGCGTCCCGCAACACGCTGCTGGGCACGGGAGCCGGGGCCCTGGTGACGGTGCCGCCGCTGGTCGTCGGCCTCATGGAGGGTGTTCCGCCCCTCATCCTGCTCGGGGGGACCGGAGTCGTCCTCACCGCCCTGCTCACGGCGCGCTCCCTGCTCAGGCTACGGAGCGAAGGCGCCCAGCGGGTGCAGCTGCACGAGCGGGGCCTGATCCATCACGTCGGCGACCGGGCCGAGCAGGTGCTCTGGACGGACGTCCAGGAACTCACGGTGTTCGGGCAGACGATCACCGTCAACGGGGCGGCGGTGGGCGGCGTCAGCGGCTGCTACCTGGAGCGGCCCGACGGGCACAAGGTGATCCTGACCTCGCACCACCTGACCGGGGTGGAGAGGCTCGTGCCGCAGATCGTCACCTCGGTCACCGAAGCCCAGGTCCCCCCGGCCCTCGACCGCATCCGAGGCGGGGGACAGGTGGCCTTCGGCGACGTGCACGTGGACGAGGAGGGCGTGGTCGCCTCGGGCCGCCGACTGGTGTGGTCGCAGATCGGAACCGTCGATGCCGACCAGGGCAAGGTGACCGTCCGGGACGGGGCCGGGGGCAGATGGCTGCGCAAGGACGTGATCCTCTTCCCCAACCTGCCGCTGTTCCTCACCCTGGTGGGCCTCCACGCCCCCCGGTGAGCCGCCGCCCGGGGGGGGGGGGGGGGGGGCCGGGGGGAGGGGGGGGGGGGGGGGGGGGGGGGGGGGGGGGGAGGGGGGGGGGGGGGGGGGGGG
>NZ_JBWKCM010000035.1:28509-58797 GCF_056436485.1 Streptomyces sp. NPDC043746
TGTGTTGATGACCCACTGTTCGGCGTGTTCGACCCCTTCCGCCCCCCCCCCCCCCTCCCCCCCCCCCCCCCCTCCCCCCCCCCTTCCCCCCCCCCCCCCCCCCCCCCCCTACCCCCCCCCCCCCCCCCCCCCCCCCCCCCCGGGCGGGCATCCCCGAAGCGGGGACGTACTCGCTAGCCGGGCTCGGCGCAGGCGTCGGCGATCGCCCGGGTGTCCCAGTGGAACGGGCGGACCTCGGTGATCCGCCCGTCCTCGACGGTGATGGTCTGAAGGATCGGGAAGCGGAGTTCCCGCCCGGTGGCACGGACCCGAGCCCGGACCTGGGTGAGCACCACCGAGGTCTCACCCGTGGCCAGGAACTCCTGCTCCACCCTCTCGAACGTCTCCCACACCTCCCCCATCGCCAGGAAGAACCGGGCCAGGCCGTCGTGCCCGTGCCAGGTACCGCCGTAGGGCAGGGCATCGGCCTGGTGCAGCTCGGCGTCGGGTGCGAAGAAGGCGGCGAGCGAGTCGAAGGAAGCCCCGCCGGGCTCGTCGGCGGCCAGGTACGCGGCCTCGGCCGCGTACATGCCGGTGAGGACGGTCAGCGGATCCGGGGCGGGTGGGACAGCCTCGGTCACGGCTCCGGCGGGACCGCCGGAGGCCGGTGCCGCCGACGGAGTCCGGACGTCGTCGGGCGGCCCTCCCACGGCTGCCGGGGCGTCAGGTCCCCCCGCGACCGCCGGGACTCCAGGTCCCCCCGCGACCGCCGGGACTCCAGGCGCTCCCACGGCTGCCGGAACCTCGGAGCCCTCGGGCGCTCCCAGGGCGTCGGGCCCCTCGGGGGCTCCCGCTTCTGCGGGCGCCCCGGGGCTGACCCGGGCCACCCCCCGCCGGTCCGCGATACGGGCCATCACCAGGCAGTACAGCGGCGCGAAGACGAACTCGACGACCATCGCCTGCCAGGGCGCGTCGGCGGCCGTCTCGGTGGAGGCGAGTTCACCGAATCCGGCGGCGATGCCGAAGGCGAGGAGGTTGTTGGCGGCGTGCATGGTGATGACGGCTTCGAGGCCACCGGTCCGGATGACCAGCCACCCCCACCACAGGGCCGAGTAGAAGAGCAGGATGAACCCGGAGAGTTCACCGAACCCGTGGGCCAGGGCGAACAGCAGCGAGGCGATGACGACAGCGGGCCAGGGCGACCGTACGGCCCGCCCGATCACCTGGACCAGCCAGCCCCGGAAGACGTACTCCTCGGCCGCCGCCTGGAACGGCACCAGTGCCGCGAGTACGGCCAGGCTCACCAGGAACGCGGTCCAGCCGGGGAAGCCGTCCCCGGCCGGTTCGGCGGACTCCTCTCCCCAGGTCCAGGCGATCATGATGCCGAACTGGACGATGATCATCGGGACGGCGACGGCGGCGCACAGCCCCAGCCACTTCCACCGCAGCCGCCCGAGAACCGATGAGACGGTCCCGGCGGGCCGCCGCCCCAGATAGCGGGCGCCCCAGAGGACGACGGGTATCCCGATGGCGATGCCGACGAGCTGGAAGGCCGTGTCGGCGACGGGGTCCTCGAAGAAGGCCTCGCTGTCGGCGGATTCGGGCCCCACGCCCAGCACCGCCGCCAGGACGGCGGCGACACCGGTGGCCACCACGATGGCGACGAAGAGCAGGAGCACGACGAGCGACAGCTCCCCGAGCCACCCGAACCTTCCGCCCTGCCCGTTGCGCCCCTGCTGGTCGTAGCGCGACCCGGCCTCGGCACGTACGGGGCCGGTCGGCGGGACAGCACCGGGCGGCATGTACCACCCCTGCTGCCCCGGCCCCCCTTGAGGCCAGCCGCTCCCGGGCGGCGGCGGCCACCCCTGCGGCTGGGCGGGGCCGACGCCGTGCTGCCAGGCCGGGCCCCCGGGCGGCTGCTGCCCGCCGGGCCAGGCGTGGGGCGCCGTGGGCCACGAGGACGGAGGCGGGGGCGAGGACGCGGGCGGGTCCCAGGGCGACGGAGGTATGTCAGGTTTCACACGAGGGATCTTGCTTGCGCCGGATGCCCCAGGTCAATGCGGCACCGCCGCACCCTGCCCGGGTACCCCCGCCCCCGCCGCCGTACGGACGACGCGCCCCGCCGTCACCTCCGCCAGAACAGGTGGTGCGTCACCCCGCTCGGGCTGGGCACGACCTCCAGATGGAACCGGTCGAGCAGTTCGTCGGGCGAGTCCCAGAGCCGCAGACCGGACCCGCAGGCCACCGGCGAGACCACTACATGCAGCGTGTCGACGAGGTCGGCGTCGAGGAACTCCCGGATGGTGGTGACCCCGCCACCGAGCCGGACGTCCTTGTCCCCGGCCGCCTCCCGGGCCCGGGCGAGGACGTCGGCCGGTTCGCCGCCGACGAAGTGGAACGTGGTGTCGGAGAGCGTGAACGAGGGGCGCTCGTGGTGGGTCAGGACGAACACGGGCGTACGGAACGGAGGCTCGTCGCCCCACCAGCCGCGCCACCCGTCCTGGGGCCAGGGCCCGCGCTGGGGCCCGAACTTGTTGCGCCCCATGATCTCGGCCCCGAGGCCGCGGGAGTAGTCCCGTGTGAAGTAGTCGTCCAGCCCCCGGCTCCCTCCGGGGCCGGTCCGCAGGGGCCAGCTCGCCGTGGCACCGGCCCAGGCGAACAGCTTCCCGGGCTCGACGTGCCCGAAGGGCCGTTCCAGGGTCTGGTCCTCCCCGGCCGCGATCCCGTCGCTGGAGACGGTGAAGTTCTGGACCCGCAGCGGCTGAGCCGTGTGTTCCTCCCCTGTGGACCACGAGGTCGACGACGACGCTGCAAGGACTCCCCGCACCGGGGAAAATCATCGCGCGCGAGACCGGGACCATCCGTCCGGCTCGCCGGGGAGGGCGAGCCTGTCGGTTCGCGCGGCCCCCGGGGGCCGCGCCCGGCGCCGTGTCGCTGTGTCCTCCCTCACAGACAGGGGCGACGCCGTGACGGAGGGCGGGCGAGCACCGTCTGGAAGGGTATGAACGACCTGACCGATGAGGACATCGCCCGCGCGGTGCGCGCCATCGCCGCCATGGAGGCTTCCCGCGACGCCCTGGCCGCCCGAGTGACAGCACTGCGCACCGCCACGACCCCCGAGGACCTGGCGGAACGCGACCGCTGCGGCAACGCCATGGCGGACGCCGACACCCGCATCCTGCTGGAGTCCATCGACGTACTCGACCGGCTCGGCATGACAGCCGCGGCCATGGCCTGCACCCACGTCGCCCAGGCGGAGGGCATCCTCCCGGCCCGCTGACCCCGTGGGCGGGGAGGCGGAAGGCATCCTCCCGACCTGCTGTCCCCGGGGTCAGGGAGGCGGCGGTCGTCTCTGGACCGACCGCCCTCATCCGGTGCCGACCCCGGCTCACCGACAGCGTCCTCGGGCTGTCCGATGCCGGCCGAAAGCCCGTGGCGGTGCAGCAGTGGGTCCGGCATCATCCCCACGTGATGGTGATGCAACCTGTTCTGGAGCTCTCCGCTGCCGACGGCTTCGCTCTCTGGCCGGTGGGAGAGCACGAGCCATACGGCTACCTCGTGCTGAGCGGGAAGCTGACTCCGGCGGAGGTGGGCACGGCGGTCATGCGGATCGCCGAATGCAACGACTTCGAGCCGGAGGAGAAGCACGGGCCGTGCCCGACCGACCCGCTCGGCGCCTTCCTGCACGGGCTGCTCACCATGGCTGATCTGTTCGCCGCCGGCGGCTTCCGGGTCATCGACAGCGCCACCGACACCGTCTTCGTCGAGCCGGGCTGCTGCAACGGCCTGGAGACGTGGCGCGACTGGTTGGAGGTGCTCGACGGCTCCGGCTGCTCCTCCTTCGGCCACGACCCGTCCTCGACGGCCGAACGTCTCGGCGACATCGTCCGGTTGACGCTCGACGCTCACGGGGCGGACAGCAGCCCGGTGACCGAGCTGTCAGCAGACCGGACACGGGCGCTCGTCACCGGCGCGCAGCAGGATTTGCAGGACTTTCTCAGCCTTGCCGAAACCTGGGCTGAACAACACCTGCCGACACACGCTGCCGCCGTCTCCGCCGCCCTGGCACGGGCACTGGGCCTGGCGCCTGCACCGTGACCAGCTTCCTGACCCACCGAGCACGCGTGCACGACGCCCGGCTCCCCCTCCACCGACGGCACAGTGCGCTGCGCACCTGCCTCACCGTTTTCGCTCCTTACGGCTTGCGGGCGACGTACCACCACCTCACGCTCAGCGCCGCGATACCCCGTCGGTTGGAGGCGGACCCGGACGCGCTGGCGAGGGCGGTGGAGGAACTGCACGAGGCGCGGGTGCTGTGGCTCGTGCGGGCAGACGAGTACGCCGCACAGCGCCGGGCGGAGAAGCGGGCCGGGTGGCGGGCCGTACCGGACCCTCGGCCGTGGTGGCTGCGGAACCGGTGGGAAAGCCCCGACCGTGCCTGGTTCGAGGACCCGTTTCGCCACCCGTCTCTGCGCCTGACCGAGTACGTCCGGCGGCAGAACGCGATTCTGGACGGCGCCGAGCCGCGCGGCTGCCCGGCCTGCGGGGACGAGGGGCCAGGAGTGCTGAGCTCGACCGGGCACGGTTGGGTCGAGCTGTGCCGTGGGTGCGCGCGGGTGCTGGCGCCCTGCCCGTGCGGGCAGCGGCACCGGTTCGTGCCGGAGACCCCGTTCAGCTGGAACGAAATCTGGCAACGGGCGCACATGAGCGATGACGGCACGCCGAACAAACGATCAGGCGACGCGTAAGGAGCGGCTACACGCAGCTGCTGCCATCGGCGCTGCCGACGGTTGCCCACCAGTCGATCACTCGGGCCGCCATCGCGTCCGGTCGCGGGCCCAAAGGGTCGAGACCGAAGTGATCCTCCAACTCCTGCCGTAGGAATGCACCGATATCCGCCTGGTCCGCTCCACCCCGGAGGCGTTGGAGCAGAGGGGCGAGCAGGCAGTCGTACTCGTCCTGCACGTCGTCGGCGACACCGATCGGATCCCACTCATTGAGCAGAAGCCGCAGGTCGTTCTCAGTGGCGTCGGTTCCAGGTCGCATCGCTCCAGGGTGCCACCCGGGAACCGCCGTCATCACTCGCCCCCGCCGTGATCCGAACGAGACCGCCCAGGGCCTGTCTCCGTGATGGGGCGATCCACTGATCGGCGCCCCCTTGATGCCTGCGGCAACGCGCAGGGAAGCCTGTCCACGTGGACACATTCGCGGACCGACTCGACAATGGCGAGCTTGTCCGTTCGCATGGCCAGGCCACGCCACTGCTTCAGCCGGTTGATGCATCGCTCGACCGCGTTGCGTTGCCGATACGCCTCAGCGTCGAAAGCCGGTGGGCGACCACCGGCGCGGCCTCGCCGCAGACGGTGGCCGAACTGGTCGGACGGCTGAGGAATGACAGCGCGAATTCCACGTAGGCGGAGGTGATCTCGGATCGCGCAGGATGAGTACGCACGGTCCGCCAGCACGGTGTCGGGTCGGCTCCTCGGTCTTCCCGGCCCGCTTCGCGGAACACGGATGCCGGCCATGACGGTCTCAAAGGCTGGGGCGTCACCCGCCTGACCTGCGGTGACGCCAGGACGAGGGGGCGTGCACGGCTGTCGCTGGCGAGGTGGACCTTCGTGCTCAGGCCGCCGCGGGAGCATCCAAGCGCATGGTCGTCGGGTTCGGCCCGGCCTGGATCCCCTTTTTTTTCCTGGCTCCGGCGGCGTGCTGGTGAGCCCGGCAGACGGTGGAGTCCACCGACACGGTCCAGCCGATGTCGTCAGCACCCTCGGCCGCTGCCAGGAACGCGGCAAGGATGCGTTGCCAGGTGCCGTCCACAGCCCACCTGATCAGCCGTTCTTGGGCGGTCTGGAACGAGCCGAGTTCACCGGGCAGGTCCCACCAGGGCGAGCAAGTGCGGTACTTCCACGCGATGGCTACCAAGGTTCGGCGGTGATCGGCCCACCGCCGACCACGGACCGGATCGGTCGGCATCAGCGGCTGCATCCGGCCCCACATCGCGTCGGTGATCACTATTCGGGCGGACACATCCGATCAACAGACCAACCGATCAAAGAGACACGCTCTAGCCCTGCCAGCGGGGCGCCTGGTCATCCGGGGTGTCCGGACTCGCGAAGTGGAAGGGGACGGCAAGGCGGGCGGCCAGGGCCCTGCCACTGCGGTCAGCGGCGGCAGCCGAGGGATGGAAGGCCCCCGAAGCCTCCCCCTCCCCGAGGTACCGCACCGCCGCATCCCAGTAGACGGTGGCCAGACAACGCTCGCCGACCGGATCGGCGGTGACCGCCATCAGGCACACGAACCAGTCGTGAACGGTGTCCCCGTCCCACACCGCCTCGATCGCCACGACGCGCCCGGGGCACCCGGCGGCACGGGCCGCCAGGGACTCCACGTCCAGGGGGCTGTCGGGGGTGCGGGCGACGCGGTCCCCGTAGTGCAGGTAGCGGTCGTGGACCAGGATCTGGGCTTCATGGAGCCCCAACCCACGGGCGCGCCCCACCTCGTGGACGACCCGCACGGCCTGCATACGGTTGTCCTGAAGCACATACCCGTCGACCTGGCGGCGGATGCCGACCGGCAACCGCTCCCACCACTCGTGCCTGCCCGTGTCCCTGCCCCCGTCTGTCACCAGGCCACAGTACGCAGGCGGGAACAGGGCGGTCAGGGACTGTCCGCCTCCCCCTCCGCGAGGGCGGCGAACCGCTCCCGCCACGGCAGCGGCTCGGAGGCTTCCCCGGCCCCCTCCCGCATGCCCGCCCAGAACGCGCGCTGCTCCTCCCGATGGCACGGCCCGCAGGTGGTGGCCCACGGCACCGGAGGCCGGAACAGATGCTCCTCCCCCGGCCCGGCGCAGGGGATCAGCTCGGGCGGCGGCAGGAACGGCGGCGGCGCCGGGTCCTCGACGGGCGCCGCGGGCAGCTTCTCCCGGAGCCGGTGCGCCAGGAACCCCACCGCCGACCGGACCCCGTCCGGCGGCAGCCCACCGCACAGCGCCCGCCGCAGGTCGGCAGCGGTGACGCCCCGCCGCAACCACTCTGCGGCGAGCCCGGCGAGCGTACGGGCCTCACGCACGCCGAGATGCAGTTGGCGCTGCTCATGCCGGAGGGAGAGCAACACCCGCTCGGCGGCGACCACTTCGGCGGACCGGGAGGCGTCATCACCGCCCCCGCCGGAGCCCTCCCCCGACGACTCCGCGCCGTCCACGTCCTCGCGCGCTTCGGTGGGTGGGTGGGATGAGTTCTTCCCCGGTTCTCCGTCCGCGGGTAAAAGACCACCGACCACCCGGGCCCTCGGAGCGCCGACGGTCGGAAAGTGCCCACTCGGAGCAGGGACGGCTTCCAGCACCTCGTACCCGTCGGCCGGCACCCCGGCCCGCAGCCGTGCGACCTGATTGTCGGTCAGCGGGCAGTTGGAGAACACCTGCACGGTCCGCCACCGCCCGCCGGAGGCGACTTCCCGCCGCTCGTGGAGATAGCCGGACTCGATCAACTCGGCCTTGGCCTTCTGGTACCGCCGCCCGCCGATCTGGAGCTTGCGGGCATGCTCGCTCAGGGCCTTGTCACGATCCCCTTCGGGCAGCCCTTGTACGTACATGATGAGGATCTTCGCGTCACTGCCCAGACGCGGATGACGCACCAGGCTGTTGGGGACCTTCGTGTAGCCCCCGGAGGGCGGGATAACATGCGAAATCATCGCGGGTGGAACTGCCTTCCACTAGTGGTGTAGGTCCCCGAGCCGGTGCTGTTACACCGCCGGGGACCGCCCTATACACGCACGCACATACCCGTAGGCGCGCACGCACAGAGCGTGATGTCGCGTCTACGGTACCGCAACCTGATGACTCAGGTCCGCCGGTTCAGGCCCTCACCTCGCACCCTCCCGGACCGCAGCCAGGCCATCTCGTGGAGCAGCGCCACATCCACGAACGGGTCGGCCGCCGTGGGCTGCGACCGCCAGTCCAGCGGCCAGGTCGCGCCCTCCAGCGCGGGCACCCCCACGAACGCGTCTGCGCGCGCACTCCGGCTCATCGCCTCCACGCCGGGCGGCCACCGATGCCCGGCGGCCGTACCGGGCGCCACCAGGAAGTACATGCTCCGCTCCCCGACGCCCGAGCGGACGATAGGCCCGGCATGGAAATCGGTGAACTGCATGACCTCGTACGCGATTTCCTCCCCGAGCATGCCGATGGCCCGTACGGCGTCGAAGTAGATGCCCACGTGGCGGAGGGCGTGGCCGGAGGCGGGAATCCAGGACGGCACCGGATCCAGTGAATTTCGAAGTTCCATGCGCTCAGCGTCGCGGCGGACACGTACCGTGACCAGGGTCACAAGCAGGTTGTGAACAGTGGTGTACAGACGAGGTGACCCCGTGCACTCCAGTGATCAGGCCGAGACAGCCGCCGAGATGTTCGGCCTGCTGCTCAGGCACTTCCGCGAGCGGGCCGGCCTGTCGCAGGAGCAGCTGGGCAAGCGGATCGGCTACTCCAAGTCCCAAGTGGCGATGGTGGAACGGGGCGCGCGACCGCCGAAGGGCGTCTTCGTGCAGCGGGCGGACGAGGTGCTGGGTGCACAAGGTGCACTGATCGTCGCGGCACCGAAGCCGCCGAAGACGCAGAAGCGGCCCAGTCCGCTACCGGGCTGGTTCACACCGTTCGCGGAGGAAGAGGAGAAGGCGTGGGCCCGGCACGCGTACGAGAATCAGGTCATCCCCGGTCTACTCCAGACGGAGGCCTACGCACGGGCGGTCTTCACAATCCACTACCCGACCTATGACGACGACGAGATCGAAGCGAAGGTCGCCGCGCGGCTCGAACGGCAGAAGCTGCTGACCCGCAGGCCGCTGCCCGACATCAGCTTCGTCCTGGAGATGATCGTGCTGACCCGGCCGATCGGCGGTCGCCGCGTGATGAAGGCCCAGCTCCACCACCTCGCCGACGTGGCGCGACTCCGGCACGTACGCATCCAGCTGATGGACCCGTACCGCGAGGACCATGCGGCGCTGGACGGCCCATTCGTCCTCCTGGAGACCGACAAGCGCCAGCAGCTCGCCTACATCGAAGGGCAGGGCGGCAGCTTCTTCGTCACCGAACAACCCCAGCTGGGCAACCTGTTCGGCCAGTATGGCGTCACCCGGGCCCAGGCTTACACTCCGGAGAGGACCCTGGAAACGATCGAGAAGATGGCAGAGGAACTATGAGCACTGGCCTCCACTGGTTCAAGTCCACCTACAGCGGCAGCGAGGGCGGCAACTGCATCGAGGTGGCGCTCACCTGGTCCAAGTCCACGTACAGCGGCCCCCAGGGCGGCGACTGCGTCGAGGTCGCCACCTGCCCCCACACCGTCCACGTCCGCGACTCCAAGGACCTCACCGTCCCCGCGCTCACCGTCTCCCCCGCCACCTGGACGTCCTTCGTGGAGTTCGCCGCCTCCTGAGCACGTCCCCGAGGTCAGGACGAGGGAGTGGGCCCCGGTACCGGGGCCTCGGCGGACCAGAAGTCGGAGTGGACGTTGGGGGTCGGGATCTCGCCCACGTACGCACGGCCGTTGGCCACCTTCGTGGGCGGGGCGACCTTCGACTTGTCCACGCAGGGACTGGTGACCTCGAAGAAGGCCTGTCCCTTGTAGCCGAAGCTGACTCTGATGCCGAAGCCATCCGGGGACGTGGCGATGATCGTAGGCATGTCCTTACTTGGATTCACCATTTTGATCCGGTAGTCGCTCGCCTTCCAGGACCGCTCGACCACGCCGAGGAAGTTGCCCCGGCGCTGTTCGGAAACGATCGTCATCACGGTCCAGTAGCGCGTCACATCGCAGCTGCCGCTCGTCGTCGCGCGGTGGACCCATTCGGTCTCCGGCTTGATCGCCTCGACCATCGCGTAGAACATCCCGTCCGCGCGCTCCGCCGCTCCCTGCATGTCCATGCCTGCCAACGCTCCCTTCCCGTTCTTGTCCCCGCCCAGCAGCCCGCACCCGGCGAGCAGCGCGCCGACCACAGCCATCGCACAGCCCACACGAGTGGTGCGTGTGACGTGCCTCATCGATGGTCCTCCCTCGCGATCTTCTCGGAGCGTCCGCTGACGATCCTGCCCCGGTCTGCTCCAGACCGAGGGCTACGAGCGGTACTCGCAGGGCAGTACCCGACTTTCGATGACGACGAGATCGAGGAGATGCCGGCCAGCCGGTTGGCACGACAGAGCCTGCCCTCGCGCAGACCTCTGCCGGACATCAGCTTCGTGCTAGAGATGACCGCGCTTACCCGTCCCATCGGAGGCCGACGTGTGCGCACGGCGCAACTGCACCATCTCGCGTCGTCGGCTCAGTTGCGTCATGTCCAGATCCAGCTGATGCCGGAGGACGTGGAGAATCACCCTGCTTTGGACGTGGAGTTCGCCGCCTCCTGAGCGAGCCCCCGAGGTCAGGACGAGGGAGTGGGCCCCGGTACCGGGGTCTCGGCGGACCAGAAGTCGGAGTGGACGTTGGGGGTGGGGATCTCGCCCTCATACGCACGGCCGTTGGCAATCTTCGTGGGCGGGGCCACCTTCGACTCGTCCACGCAGGGGCTGGTGACCTCGAAGAAGGCCTGTCCCTTGTAGCCGAAGGTGACCATGATGCCGAAACCGTCCGGGGACGTGGCGATGATCGCGGGAAGGTCCTTGCTGGGATTCACCATCTTGATCCGGTAGTCGTTCGCCTTCCAGAAACGTTCGGCTACTCCGAGGAAGTTGCCCCGGCGCTGTTCGGAGATGATTGTCATGACGGTCCAGTAGCGCGTCACATCACAACTACCAGTCGTCGTGGCATCGTGAACCCACTCGGTCTCCGGCTTGATCGCTCCCACCGTCGCGTAGAACATCTCGTCGGCCCGCTCTGCTGCTCCCTGCATATCCATGTCAGCCAACGCCCCTCTTCCGCTTGTGGCTCCACCCCACAGTCCGCATCCAGCCAGTAGCGCGCCAGCGGCAACCACCGCGAAGTGCAGACGAATGATCGGCGTGATGCGCCTCATCGATGCTTCTCCCTCACGATCGCATCAGGACGTCCGGCCACAATGTTGGCGATATTGGTCGCGGAACCCAGGTCCCTCTCCGGATCGAAATACTGGGAGTGGGCCTCGAACAGCCCGGCCTCCAGGAGCATTCTGGGCCCGTCGTCGACCTCGAAGCGCTGAGCTCCGAAGGCCGCGCTGGCCGGATCCTTGCCGAAGTACAGGTCATCATTTCCGATGTCGAACAGGTCACGCCCCACCCTGACCCCCGCCGGTCCTCCGAGCCTCCAGCCGAGCGCCGCCTCGCCCTTCGTGGGCAGATGGGTGACCGGGTCGTTGTCGGCGGCACCGACGAACACGTGATCCTTGCCCACCCCGAGTTCCGTCGCCTTCTGCGCGTCCACGCCGGGGCTCCCGAGCAGGATCACATCATCGACGCCCGGAATGCCACCCGACTGCTTGGCCGCCGTGCCCACGGTGAGGGAGCCGTACGAGTGCCCGATCGCCGTCACATGAGGGTCATCGTTCTTGTTCGTCACCGAGATACCCGCCATGAACTCGTTGTAGGCCGGGGCGCCCCTTTGAGCATCTCCCTTCGACATCACGTCCGCGTTCTGCGGGGCGTCGTAGCCCAGCCAGATGATCGAGGCCGTGGACGGGTCCACCCGCCGGGCTCCTCTGGCCGTGTCCTGAGCCCGTTTCATCGTGTCCTTGACGAACTCGTCGTTGAGCTTGGTGCCAAACCCCGGAACGTACGCCGAGACATGCCGGGAGGTGTCGGGGTTGCCGTACGAGACGATCGCGCGCCCGTTGCCTTCGTTCCCGATGCCCAGGAGGAACATGGGCGGATGGCTGGGCTCGTTCAGCTTGCCCTGGATCATCCGGAGGGCGTCGAGCTTGGTCTTCACGTCGTCGCCGCCCCGGTGCTCCATCTCCTCGATGAGGAGCGGAAGGTAGGTGCGGTTCGCCTCGTCGCGGACCGCCGCCGGGATGCCGTCCAGGCCCCCGATCAGGTCGGGTGCGACCTTCAGGTACTCCTGCCGCTGTTCGTCGGCCAGGCCGTCCCACCACTTCTTGCGCTCGGCGGGGCTCTTGTCCTGCGGGATGCCCTCGGCAAGGTGCTTCCCGGCGGCGGAACGGACGTCGGCGGTGTCGCGGGCCACGTCCTTCAGCGTGGCCGCCGTGACGTCGAGGCCCTTCTCCGCCTTGAGGCCGTTGAGGGTCTTCGCGTACCGGGCGTCGATCTCCCGCGCGGACCGTACGGCCCGGGCGATACGGTCGGCCACGTCCTGCGCCTTCACCGCGTTCGGGTTCACCGGCCTGAAGCCGGAACCGGAGTAGCCGGGGTACAGCGACGGCTGCCCCGGTGAGCCGAGGGGGGGCGCTTCCAGCGGGAGGCGGGAGCTGCCCTGGGACCTGCCGCCCGGAGCCTCCTGCTTCGCCCCGGTCAGGTCCTCGACCTTGGCGGCCGGGTAGCTGACGGAACCGTCCTCGTGGACGGTGAAGTTCAGGGCGGCCGCGTCCGCCAGGGCCCGCTTCAACTGGTTCTGGGGGCCGACGAGGTCGCCCGCGAGTCCGTTGAGCGCCGTACGGACAAGCCCGCACTCGGTCTGGAGGTACTGGAAGTTGCGGCTCAGGCGCCGGAGTCTGCCGGCAGCCGCCTTCGCCGCGTCGCTCTCCTGGGTCTCCGTGATCTTCGCGGTCATCGCGCGGTCGACCCGTACGCGGTCGGAGGCCGAGCGGCCCGAGACCTCGTGCCACTTGTCGCCCGCCTCCGTCAGCTCAGAGGTCTTGAGATCACGCAACTGCTGCCAGGTGAGGGTTCCGGTCATCGCTTCATCGCTTCTCGTCCGCCCTGCCGGTGACGCGGACACCCTTGAAGGACTCCTCGACCGCCGCCTCCGTCTCCCCCATCTCCTTGGCGACCGTCAGCAGGGCCCCTTTGAGGTGCTCGCACTCGTCCCGTACCGACTGGAGGCGGTCCTCCCAGGACGTCAGCACACTCTTGAGGGCGGTCACGGAGCTGAGGCCGACGGCCCCCGCCTCGACGCCCTCATGGCCGCGCCGGAGAGTCGACCGGCTCGTCTCCGTCCTGGTGCGCAGGTCACCGGCGGTGCCGGAGGCGCTGGTCCAAGGACCCTTGCTGTGCTTGAGGTTCCCGGTTCCGGCCGCCCCGGGCCCGGGGGCAGAGGCCGCCGCCGAGGCGACCCTCATCGCGGTCCCCTCGTCGGCCAGCCCGAACATGTCCTGCCAGCGCTCCGAATGCGACACGGCTCCCCCGTCCCTCTGCGTTCCGCTCCCGCGCCCCGAGAGATTAACGCAGGGCACGCACAGGTACGCGATCGGAAACGAGTTTCGGACAGGGGAACGGCTGGACAACCATGCTGGTCGAGCACAGATGCTTGCTCCTGCGCACGATATGGCCGGTCAGGACACCGGGTGGGGCGGCTAGGCTCTGGAGTGACCTGGAGAGAGGTCCGGAGGGATTCACGATGATCACGTGGCGCAGGCTCACCGAGGACGACTTCCCGTTGCTGACCTCCTGGTTGGAGCAGCCGCATGTCGCCCGGTGGTGGAACCACGAAACGTCTCCGGAGGCCGTGGAGCGGGACTTCGGGCCGGCCGTCCGGCGCGAGGAGCCTGCGGAGGTGCTGCTCGCCCACCTGGACGGCGCCCCGGTCGGCCTGTTGCAGTACTGCCGGTTGGCCGACTACCCCGAGTACCTGACGGAGGTGGCCACCCTGGTCGAGGTCCCTGCCGGGGCCATGACCATCGACTATCTGATCGGTGACCCGCAGCTGGTGGGCCACGGGCTCGGCCCGCGCCTGATCCGGTCGGCCCTCCGGTCGCTCTGGCTCGACCACCCCCGGGCCTCCTGCGTCCTCGTGCCCGTGGTGGCGGCCAACCGGGCGTCCTGGCGGGCGCTGGAGAAGGCTGGGCTGCTGCGGATCGCCTCAGGCGACCTGGAACCGGACAACCCCGTCGACGACCCGGCCCACCACCTCTACCGGATCGACCGGCCCTGACGTACGGGAGCCGATCCGCCGGACCTCAGCCGCGTCGCCCCGCAGGCAGCGCCAGGGCCAGGGCCAGCACGCTGAGCCCGAACATCAGGACGCCCAGCGGGAGATGGGCCTCCGGTATGTGCGCGATGCCGACCGCCACCTGGACCGAGGCGAGGACCAGGAAGCCGGTCGCCTACCGGATCGGCCGGGGTGAACCCCCGCCGGGCTTCCAGGCCGGCACCGCCGCGAGGACGTACAGCATCGACGCCCCGTACATCACCCGCGCCCCCACGCTGTGCAGCCCGCCGTACCCCGTCGTGAACAGCAGTCCGGCGGAGACCGCCTGGCCCTACCTTTCCCCCGCCCGTGTCGTCGAACTGGTGAGGTCTTTGGCCGTGGCCGTACGGGCCGACGCCGGGCGGCGGGTCAAGGAGGCCTGGGTGGCCAAGGACATCGCGGCCCTCGTCGGCCTCCTCGACCCGGACGCCGTGATGACCGCCGACGGTGGCGGCCTCGTCGGTACGGCCCTGCGCCCGATCGAGGGCGGTGCGCGCATCGCCCAGTACATGGCCGCCATCGCGGACAAGGCGCCCGGGCTCGAACTGCTGGAGCGGTCGGTCAACGGGGCGCCGGGGCTGGTGGCCCGGCACGCCGGGACCGTCAGGACCGTGGCCTCGTTCGATCTCGCCGACGACGGCCGCGTGACCCGGATCTGGGTGATCCGTAACCCGGAGAAGCTGCGGCCGTGGCTGCGGGACGGGTGACGACGCGCCCGACCCGGCTCAGGCCGCCCAGACCACTCAGACCACTCAGACCACTCAGACTCTCGCAGGCTCTCTCAGGCCGGTGCCTGGCCCGTCTCGAAGCGGCTGATGCGGTCGCCGGTGACCGTGAAGACCCAGCGCGTCCGCATCGTGCCCCAGGTGTCGTTCGTGTAGTCGACGACGAGTGTGCGGCCGTCGTCCGAGGCATCGACGACCTTCATGCGGCCGTTCGCCTTCGGGGAGAAGATCTCCTTCTCCGTCCAGGCCGCCAGATCCCGTTCGCTGCCGTCGTCGGACATCGTGGCGTCCTCGGTGAGGACGGCGGTGAAGGCGGTCTCGTCGCCCGCGTTGACGGCGGCGACGAACTTCTCCACCACCGGGTCGCTGATCGATGTGGTCATGGTGCTGCGCTCCTCCTCTGCCGACCGGGGACGGGCGCCCCCGGAGATCCGTTCCGAGTCTCTGTCGGCCGGCCCGCCACCGCATGTCGGGCGACGGCCGGTCCTTCGGGCCCGGCCACCCGCCGGGCCCTGTCGGCCGGGGGACCGCCACGGCCCTGGGACTGCATGCCCTCCGCGGGTGCAGGCGCGGAGGCGGTGCTGCCCGGGCTGGGCCGGGACAGGGGGGCTGCGCCCGGCGGGCGCATTCACCTAGTGGGCGCGCCGCCTCCTGGCCTCGCGTCCGGCGACGACGAGACCGGCTCCCAGGACGATCAGCGTCCCGCCTGCGCCGAGAGCCCACTTCGTCGCGGCGCTGCTCCCCGTATGGGCAAGCCCACCGCCCGCCGTACCGGACGCCGCCGCCTGACCGGCACCGCCGGAGAGCGCGGAGTCGCTCCCGGTGGGCTCCGGGGCGGGCAGAGGGTGTGCGGAGGCAGCGGGATCAGGAGTGGCGGAGGGACCGGAGCCGGGGTCCGTGGACGGGTCAGGGTCGGGGTCCGGGTCCGTAGACGGCTCGGGGTCCGTAGACGGCTCCGGATCGGCGGACGGGTCCGGGTCAGCGGACGGGTCGGGCCCGGGGCCGGTGGACGGATCCGGATCAGGGCCGGGCTCCGTGGACGGATCCGGGTCAGGCTCCGTGGACGGATCCGGGCTCGGGGCATCGCGGTGGACGATCCGCGTGGCCACCCAGTAGTCCTCGTCGCCGGTGGCATGGTCCTCATCGGGCTGGGGGCCGAGGAACAACCCGACCGACGGGGCGTCGGCGGAGAACTTCATTCTCAGCCGGATGACGGTCTTCCCCGGCGGCAACACCATGGGGCGGACAGGGAGCTCCGCATGCACGTCCCGCAGCCCCATGTCCACCAGCTTGACATCGACCCATGAACCGCCTGACCGCGCCTGGACGCTCATGTGCGACGGGTGAAGGGCCGGATCGGGAAAGATGGTGATCACCTGCATGTCCGAGATGAAGTCGAAGATCTCTCCCTGCGAGAGGTTGTCCAGCACCAGGTCGAACTCCTCCCAGGCACCGCCCGCCACAAATGTCTCGGGTACCCCTTTGAGCCTGGTCACCAGAGGTTGCTTGACCTCGACCCGGCGGCCGTCCCTCGATGGCCCGCCCGCCTCGCCGCGGACGGAGGGGGTCTGCGCACTCCTTACGGAGAGGGCCTGCGCGCTCTTTGTCGCGGCCAGAGCCGGGGTGCCTCCCAGGAGTACCGGGGTGGCCACCGACGCGGCGGCCAGCAGGGCGATGTGTCGACGTTTCATGGAACTACCGATTCCTTCGAAAGGTGAGAGATCACCAGCCTCTCGACCCTCCGACGGCCCCGATAGCCACCTTCTTCTTATCAACCCATAAAAAGCGCTTTGGGGTGACTACGCGTTCAGTGCGTCACCTACCGCCCCCGCCGAACAGCTCCCCCGCCCGGCTGAGGAACACATCCCGGTCCCGGCAGGTCGTGTGCGCGGGCCACAGGGCGTGGACCGGTACATGGACCGGCGGGTCCAGGTCGATGACGTGGGCCGCGCCGCCCGCCGCCGGGCCCGCGGGCGTGGTCACGAAGGCGATGCGGCCGGTCGCGCTGACGGCGGTGACGGGCGGGGTGCCCTGCACGGGGTTGCGCCGGGTGTCGGGCTCCACGCCCGCCTGGCGGCACAGGCCGATCAGCAGGTCCGTGTACGCGGACGAGCCGGACTCGCCCCACACCGTCAGCGGCTCCCCGTTCAGGTCCGCCAGGGCCACGGCGGGTCGGGCGGCGAGCCGGTGGCCGGCGGGGACGGCGACCCGGAGACGGTGTTCGGCGATCCGGGCGCGGGTGAGGCCCGGGTCGGCGGGCATGGACCGGCTGAGCCCCAGGTCGCAGGCGCCGGTGAGGAGTTGGTCGCGCAGCTCGTCGGGGAAGAGCTGGCGCACGTGGGCCTGTATGCCCTGCTCCTCCGTACGGGCCCGGGTCAGCAGGTCCACCACCTCCTCCGCCGTGACCGCCGGGGTGTGGCCGATGCGCAGGTGCCCGGCCTGGCCCCGGCCGATGCGCCGGGAGCGCTCCAGGGCGGCGTGGGCCTGGGCCTGGAGCGCACGGGCGTCGTCGATGAGGGCCTGCCCGGCGGGGGTGGGGGCGACGTGCTGGTGGCCCCGGACCAGGAGCTGGACCCCGACGTACCGCTCAAGGGTGCGGATCGAGGTGCTCAGCGCCTGCTGGCTGAGGTGCAGCCGTTCGGCCGCCCGGGTGAACCCGCCCTCCTCGGCCACGGCGACGAGGTGTTCCAGCTTGTGCAGGTCCAGGGTCACGCGTTCCTCCCGTACACCCGGTCATCCACCGGTCATCAACCCGATCGGGGTCAGCGGACCGTGTAACCGCCGTTGGCGAAGATGGTCTGCCCGGTGATCCAACCGCCCTCGGTGACCAGGAACTTCACCAGCGGCGCGATGTCCTCGATCTCCGTCAGCCGGCCGCCCATGGCCTGCGACTTGTGGAACTCCACCCGCTCCGGCGTCTCCTGCGGGTAGAAGAACGGCGTGTCCATCGGCCCCGGGGCCACATTGTTCACCGCGATCCCGCGCGGGGCGAACTCCTTGGCCGCCGCCCGGGTGAAGTGCTCCAGCGGGGCCTTGGCGCCCGCGTAGGTGGCGTACCCGTCGGTGAAGGCGGCGAGCAGGGAGGTCACGAGGCTGACGATCCGGCCGCCGTCGTTGAGCCGGGCACCGGCCTCCTGGAGGAAGAAGTACGCCGCCTTGGAGTTGATCGCGAACATGCGGTCGTACTCCTCCTCGGAGGTCTCCGCGATCGGCTTGCGGAGGACCATGCCGGTGGTGTTCACGGCCACGTCCACCCCGCCGAAGGCGTCCAGCGCCTGGTCGAAGAGGCTGCGCACGCCGTCGACCCGGGTGAGGTCCTCCCGTACGACGAGGGCCTGGGCACCCGCGCGCCGTACCGCGTCCGCCGTCTTCTCGGCATCGGTGGCGGTGTTCTCCCCGTGGTAGTGCACGACGACGTTGGCCCCGGCCTCGGCCAGGCTCCGGCTGATGAGGCCGCCGAGGTTCTTGGCCCCTCCGGCGACGACCGCGGTCTTGCCGTTCAGCAGCTGCTGCTCGCTCATGGTGACGGTCCTCTCTCCGGCCGCGTCCATCGACCGTCGACGGCCGATGGTCGTTATGCGGCGTTCGTTGTGGTTTCCGTCATCCACGCTAGGAGCGTCCCCGCCTCTCGGGGAAACACAAAGATCGGGTCGGTCCACCAGGAAGATGAGTCACCGCAGGTCAGTGGGGGTCAGCAGGGGTGCGGGGGTGGCGGAGGTTCCACCGGCAAGGCTCCCCCGTCCCGGTGACGGCCGTCTTCCCGGTGACGGCCATCCAGAAATACACACGAGGCAGCAGGACGGACCGAGGACACCCGCCACCAGGGGCAGCACAATGCGGAGCCACCCGTCCATGGAGATGAACATGACGAACATCGCCGTCGAATGGAGAGCTACGTGCCCCTCTGACAGTGCGCTCATGGCCCACCGCGAACTCTCCTCCTCCGACCTCGATCCGACGAACCCTCAGTCGACCGACCTTCGTTCCGCCGGACCGCGAGACCGGTTCCACTTCCGGCGGAAATACCAGGCCAGAAACACAGCCGCCAACACATACCCGACCACGGGTACCTGAATCCTGTCCGGAATACCCAGAAATCCGGACACGATGAAAGTGGATACACCGAGCAGCGCGAGAGCGCTCAGCAGAACAATTCCCCGCACCAGATTTTTCACCACAGGAGAGCTCCCCTCTCGTCCACAAGCGGCAGGTGCTGCCCAGAGATGCATGAACATCTCCGGGCAGCACCATTCACAGGGGCTCAGGTTACCTCCACCGACTCACCAGGAGGATGAATCAACGCAGTTCACCGGGGGGTGCGAGGTGATCGGGCCCGTCGCGTCTGCTCCGTGGCGCGGATCCGGCGAAGCGCATGAGGCAGCACTACACCGCTGATCACGCCTGCCGCCAGGATGGGAAATACGAACATCCAGCTGTCCGACAGAAAGGTCCACGAGATGATGACCCCTGTCGAATAGCTGAGCGTTTGAAGAATTCTCAGAGTGCGATTGCCCTCCACCACGCATACCTTCCTGTCATAGGCCGGAGAGCCCTGGCCCCACCCCTGGCCCGGGGGCTCCGGGCCAGGGGTGGCCCCTGTCTCACCGGTCGGACGGAGAGAACAGTTCGTTGCCCACCTGCGGTGTCGACCTCGGTTATAGCCGTGCTTCCCCGAGCCCTTGCCACCGGGCCAGCCCCAACTGGTGCACCCGTTGCGGCGAATTCCGCGCCCCCTGGAGGCGAAGCAACCGTACCCGGCGTTCGCAAGTCCCTTCTGGCAGGAGTCCGCGAAGCCACCATCACTGCACCAGAGCGGTCAGCGGCACCGGCGTGGCCGAGTAGCTGCGGTAGAAGGCGAGCTCGCCGCTGTTACGGCTGCGGCGAATGAGCAGGTGGCGGTGACCAGCCTGGCTGTCGGCAACGTCGGCCAGTGCCCAGTCGTAGACGCGGTGCCCCTTGGCGCCAGCGCCTGCGGAGAGTCCGCCAGGCTCGTTTCGGCAGCTTCTCGGCCAGTGCGTCGGCCCTACCTTGCCCGCCCGGGTGGCGGTCTGGTGATCGCAGGCGACTGCGAGGACGTAGCCGTCCTGGCCTTCTTCCAGCGCGCCCCGCAGCTGCGGATCGCCCCCGTAGACCTCGTCTGCAGCCACCCGGGCTGCATGGACCCCGGCACCCAGGGTCCGGTCGATCATGCGGACAACGAGCGCGGGCTTTGTGGCGAAGCCGCCCCCCTCGGGAATGTCGGCCCCGCCCGGCAGCGGGTCGCATCCGTGATCCACGAGCGCGGTACGTGCAGTTCCCGGTCGATTGCTGCGTGTCCGCATCGACTGGAGTCGGCGAGGTAGACGGCCACCTGACTGTTCTCGACGCGGCCGACAGTGCAGGTGTACTGGCGCTGCACGCCGACCGTGGCGGCGCCCCTCTTCAGATCGCCGGTCTCATCGACCACCAGCACCGCGTCTTCGTCGTACAGCTGCTCGACGACGAAGCTGCGCAGGTCGTCCCGGACCGCATCGGCATCCCACTTTGCCCTCGGCAGCAGATGCTGCAGGGCTTACGGAGTGGCGTCGCCGGCGTGCTCGGCCAGCGTCCAGCAACTCTTGCGTGGCAGGTCCGAGAAGAGCCCGAGCACGAACTTCCGTGCCCGCCGCCGTGGTTCGACTCCGGTGCACCGCCCCGCGCGTGCGGCCCATCAGGGCGCTCGAGCATGTCCTGCCAGTGAGCGGGATCTATGCTGTGGCCTGCGGACGCCGCCTGGTCTTCTGTTTTCACACACCGATGATCAACGGTGGTCGCATTCGCGCCGCTAGCCCCTGCCATCTAGGGGCGGGACCTACACGTCGGGCAAGGGGCTCATCATGTGGTCGACCGCTTCACGGCCGGTGTGCCGTCGCTTCGTCAGTGCCGTCGTGGTGGGCGTGGCCCTGGCTGCGACCTCAGGATGCACGGTTCCTGTCGATGCCGTCGCTGGCATCTCCGTGACCGACGACGGCCATCTGCTCGGCGTCATGATGGTCTGCGGACATCAGATCGATGGCGCGACCCTCTACGTGGACAGCGACGATGTTGACAAACAGGTGACGGTCGGTTCATGGACCGCCGACCGTTCTCTCACGCCCGGTCTCACCACCTGGACCCTCGATTCTCCTGCTGCTGGCTGGGCCGCGACCAGATCTCTCGCTCCGCTCACCGCCAAGACCACATACGCGCTCTACGGCTGGACCAAGGACAACTCGTGGTCATCGCGCAGCGTCTCCTTCACCCTGGCCGACCGGGACCGGCTCACCCCCGGAAAAGTTCGCTACCACGGCGTCTCGGACAACGGCGACGACTCCACGATCACCGTCTCCGTAGCAGAGTTCAAGAACAGAGCGTGCCAGAACATGTAGCGCCGCGGCGCCGTCGGCCAGGCCGAGGTGCTCCGGTTGTCCGGAGGCATGCGCTCAACCTTCACCGCGTCAAGCCGCAAGATCGCGGTCTACAACTGGAGTAGTAGGCAACGCCACCACCGAAGGCGCCGATGGCGCCGGCGGCCAGAACACAGCCGACGATGGCCGCCGCGGCGCACATGGCCCCTGCGGAAAGGCCACCACCCACTTGCCTCCAGAACGGGCAGAGAGGCAACGCGACCCTCATCCGCTGGGCACCCGATTTCCACCGGTAGGGGCCACCTCCAGAAAGTAATTGACACAAGTGCAGGGGTCCCGAAGGATCACCGCGTGACGCTCGACGAACAGCCCTCAACCGTGTCGGCCCCGAACCCGACCTCGACCCCGGCCTCATCCCCGCCGCCCCCTCGCCCCGTAGCCCTCATCACCGGCGTCGGGCGCTCCATCGGGATCGGCGCGGGGATCGCCCGGCAGCTCGCGGCCTCCGGGTGGGACATCGCCCTCACCTACTGGACGCCGTACGACCGGCGCATGGAGTGGGGCGCCGAGGACGGGGCCGCCGCGTCCATCGCGCAGGAGCTGGCGGGCGCCGGGGCCCGTACGGCGGCGATCGAGGCGGACCTCACCGACCCCGACGCCCCCGCCCGCATCTTCGACGAGGCGGAGCAGCGCCTCGGCCCGGTCACCGCGCTGGTCCTCTCGCACGCGGAGTCGGTGGACTCGGGGCTGCTGGACACCACCGTGGAGGCGTTCGACCGGCACTTCGCCGTGAACGCGCGGGCCAGTTGGCTGCTGATCCGCGAGTACGGGCTCCGCTTCCGCGGCGAACCGGACGCGGGGGTGGGCCGCATCGTCGCGCTCACGAGCGACCACACCGTCGGCAACCTGCCCTACGGCGCGAGCAAGGGCGCCCTGGACCGCATCACCCTGGCCGCCGCGCACGAGCTGGCCCACCTCGGGGTTACCGCCAACGTCGTCAACCCCGGGCCTGTGGACACGGGTTGGATGGACGACGAGCTACGCGAAGCCCTGGTCCAGGGCACCCCGCTCGGCCGCCTCGGCACCCCGCAGGACACCGCGCATCTGGTGGATTTCCTGTGCTCGCCCCAAGGCCAGTGGGTCAACGGCCAGTTGCTGAAGAGCAACGGCGGCGCGGCTTCCTGAGGCAGCCGCGAAATCCCCTCCCGGAGAGCGCTGCGGAGAGCTGTGGAGAGCTGACGGAGCGTCTACTGTTTGCCTGGTCCATGTAGCGCACGGGGGGTCGCATGCAAGGCGAAGGCAGGGCCGGGGCCGACGGTGTCCAGGGCGGTGGAGCAGGCGGCCGGAGCGCCGGGCGGCACAGAGGCAGCGGCCCCGACGACCTCCGCCCCGAGGGCTCCATGCCCGGGGACTCCGTATCCGGGGACTCCGCGTCCGAGGACTCCGTACCCGGCGGCTCCCCGTCCAGGAAACCCATGCCCGGCGACTCCGCGTCCGGGGGCCCCGTATCCGCCCAGCAGTGGCCCCCCACACCCCCGCACAGCGCCTCCGCGCATCCACACCCGCACCCGCATTCAGCCCGCCGACCCCGCTCGGCCCCGCGTCTGGTCATCGAGGGCCGCTACGAGCTGCTGGAGCCGATCGGCAGCGGAGGCATGGGCGAGGTGTGGAAGGCCCACGACCGGCGGCTGCGTCGCTTCGTCGCCGTCAAGGGCCTGCTCGACCGGAACGCGATGACGCCCGGTACCCAGGCAGCGGCGATGCGGCGGGCGCGCCGGGAGGCGGAGGCGATCGCCAAGATCGAGCACCAGAACGTGGTGACGGTCCACGACCAGGTCGAGACCGACAACCAGGTCTGGATCGTGATGAAGCTCCTCGAAGCCCGCTCCCTGGCCGACCTGTTGCGCGCCGAGCGGGTGCTGGCCGTACCGAGGGCGGCGGACATCGGCCTCCAGATCCTCCAGGGCCTGCGGGCGGTACACGCGGCGTCGGTCGTCCACCGGGACGTGAAGCCGGGCAATGTGCTGGTCCGCGACGACGGGTTGGCGATCCTGGTGGACTTCGGGATCGCGACGTTCGAGGGCGCCACCCAGGTGACCAGGTCCGGCAGCGTGATCGGCACACCCCCGTATCTGGCACCCGAACTCTTCACCCCGGGCTCCCCCGGCCCCACCCCCGCCTCGGACCTGTGGGCGCTGGGGATCACGCTGTACGAGATGGTCGAGGGCACAGTCCCCTTCGCGGGCGGCGAGGTGTGGGAGGTCCAGGAGAACATCCGGCACACCCCCGATCCGCCCCTCCGGTACGCCGGACCGCTCGCCCCCGTGATCCAGGGCCTCCTCTTCCCGGACCCGGGCGACCGCCTGGACGCGGCGACGGCGGAGGCGATGCTGCGGGAGGTGCTGGGCGACCCACCGAAACCGGGCACGCCCGGTCCCGGCGCGACCACCCACCCTCCGACGGCCCCCTCCGAACCCGCGCCCGACCTCGTACGCGTCCCCGCCCCCGTACCGGAGCCCCTGGGCCCACCGGTCCCGGACCCCCGCCGGGAGCACGGCCGCCCCTGGCTGCGGGCGGCGACGGCCGTGCTGTGCCTGGCCCTGCTGGGCACGGCGGGCTGGTTGGTGGCGCGGGGCGTCGGTGGCGACGAGAAGACCGGTACGAGCGGCAGCACGACGACCGGTTCGGGCGCCGGCCCCGAGACGGAGAAGTGGAAGAAGACGAATCCCACGCTGAAGATCGGCGTCAAGGACGACCAGCCGGGCCTGAGCAAATACGACAAGGAGACGGGGACGTACGTCGGTTACGACATCGACCTGGCCTACGCGATCGCCGCGCATATGGGGTACAGCCGCGAGGAGGTCGCCTTCACCACGGTCGCGACCGACTACCGCAGCACTGCTCTCAAGACGAAGCGGGTGGACCTCATCATCGCCTCGTACAGCATCACGGACGACCGCAAGACCGCCTCGCCCGGCGGCTACAGCGTCGAGTTCGCGGGCCCGTACTACGAGGCGAGCCGGAGCTTCCTGGTCCGCGAGAAGTCGAGCAAGTACACGATCAAGGACTCCAGCGACCTGCGCCGCCTGGGCGTCGAGGTGTGTACGGCACGGGACTCCACGTACGAGAAGGAGCTGCCCAAACGCGGCTTCACGATGACGGAGTCCCCGCCCAACACCTACCAGGACTGCCTGGACCGACTGCTGGACGTGCGCTCGGACGTCTACGCGGTCGCCTCGGACGACATCGTCCTGGCGGGCTACGAGAAGGCGAACCCGGGGAAGGTCCGGCGGCTGGAGAACATCCAGGGCGCGGAGGGCTACGGCGTGGCGATGCGCCCCAAGTCCCCGGTCCTGAAGGGCGAGGTGTGCGCGGCGCTGCGCACGATCCTGGGCGGCAAGGTCTGGGAGGAGATGTACGAGAAGAACCTCTCCGCCCTCCTGGACCACAAGCCCCCACCGGGCCGCCCGGACCTGACGGAGTGCGAGGGCCACTGAACGGCGACGGCTGTACGGGGCCTGCCCGGCTTCACCGCTACCGGGCTACCGGGCAGGCGCCCCGGCCTCACCGCCCCCGTGCGGGGCCAGGCCGGGCCGGACTTTCGGAACCGGTGGCCACGGGACCGCCTCCACGGCCCCGGGCGGCCGGCCCACCCTCACCGCTCCGGAAACCGCTCCCCACACCGGCTGCAGAAGACGGGCGCGGAATCCGCGGACAACCGCCCGCACTCCGCACAGACCCGGTCCAGCGTGCAGGGCCCTTCGCCGCCTTCATACGCAGGCGACCCGCCCAGTCCCTTGATAACCATCCCGGGCCGCCGACGATGAACGGTGAGATAGGCGAGCCCCTCCGCCCCCGCGACGAGAGCCCGCCGCGAGGCCCGGGGCAGCCAGAGGACGGAACGCGGCCCCAAGACCAGCTCCCCGTCCGCCACCCGCACGAGCCCACCGCCCTCCAGCACGACGAGCAGCACATCGAGCACGTCCTCCTGGTGCTCCCCCACCTCCGCACCGGCAGGCAGCCGCACCAGATTGGCATCCAACTCCCGCCCCGCCTCGGCCAGCTGCCACAACGCCCCGCGCTGGTCCGGACGGGCGGCGGCAAGGACGTCGTCCAGCAGGGCAAGGACCCGAGGAGTCGCGTTCACGGCCACCAGATTACGGGATCTAGGGTTCCGCCGCGCCTTTCAACGAAACTGACAGGAATAACCATGCCTCCCAGCAACTCACCATCGGCTTTTACCGGTTTCCTCCCCACATGGCTGCTACAGCACACGCAAGAGCGGCCAGACAATAGAGATCTGCCAGCCATGACCTAGCCAGACGCCGCACCACTACGGAGTCACCCGTTCCCTTCCGGCTCACCCGACGGACATGGGCATCGACCTCCGTCGCTGCACGCTCCGCCGAACGAAAGAAGTAGTCAATCAAGGAAGACCCGAACGCCGAGGAGTGGATCCTCTCATTAGCATGAGTCACCAAGGTCAAGGCATGCTCTTCTTCTACGCCTCGCACGGCACCACAGGGAACCGTATACATAAACACGGGATTAATGACCACGACATCCAGGTCGGTAAGCACTATCCTCGAACGCCCAACCCGGAGAATCAGGGCGGCAATTGCGAGGCAGACGGCAGCGACACCAAGGGCATCGACATCGAAACCCTGTGAGAGAGAACCGAGGGCGATGAATGCAATCAAACTGAGAAGACACGAGAAGAACCAAGTGATTACAGCCATGGACACCCTGCGCAGAACAATACGGCGTTTTCTCAATTATTCACTCCGAAATCTTCCAGTTTGAATTAGCCAGACGAGAGGGAGCCCACCCCCTCCCGTCATCATCTCCGCACAAGAGGTCGCGCAGCTTGTCGGCACGAGGCGAGTCCTTGGCATGCCACAGGAAAGCCCCTTCTCCAGCGACCCGCCGACCGCCCCCAAGCGCCCGCCACGCTGACCGGCGGAGCATAGGAAGGGGCACCACCTCAGCTAGTGTCCTGAGTCGGTAGTTCACTTGCGGTTATAGGGTGGGGCAATGCCTGGTCCGAAGCCGTTGCCGCTGGAGTTGTCCGATCACGAACGCCGGGTGCTGCGGGGCTGGTTGCGCAAGCAGACGGCGTCTCAGGCACTGGTGCTGCGGTCGAAGATCGTGCTGGCGTGCGCGGAGGGCCTGCCGAACGCGCAAGTCGCGGACGACCTGGGCGTCTCGCGAGAGACGGTACGTAAATGGCGGTCCCGGTTCGCCGCGGACCGGCTGGAGGGCCTGGTGGACCGGCCACGTTCGGGGCCACCACGAAGGATCACGGACGAGCAGGTCGAAGCCCTGGTCGCCAGGACGCTCGGCCAAGCTCCGCCGACGGGTGATTCGCACTGGTCGACACGTTCGATGGCCGAGGCAGAGGGCATGTCGCAGTCGGCCGTCTCGCGGATCTGGCGGGCCTTCGGTCTCAAGCCGCACATCGTGGAGACCTGGAAGCTGTCGACCGACCCGCAGTTCGTGACCAAGGTCCGCGATGTGGTCGGCACTACCTGCCCCCGCCGGAGAACGCCCTGGTCCTGGCGGTGGACGAGAAGTCGCAGATACAGGCCCTGGACCGCACCCAGCCCGTCCTGCCGATGGCGCCGACCACGCCGGCGAAGATGACCCACGACTACGTCCGGCACGGCACGACCAGCCTGTTCGCCGCCCTCGACATCGCCTCCGGCTCGGTCATCGCACAGCACTACCGCCGCCACCGCCACCAGGAGTTCCTCCGCTTCCTGAAGGTCATCGACGCCGCCGTCCCCAAGGATCTCGAACTACACCTGATCCTGGACAACTACGCCACCCACAAGACCGAGCCGGTCAAGAAGTGGCTGCTGCGACACCCTCGCTTCCACCTGCACTTCACCCCCACCTCAGCGTCCTGGCTCAACCTCGTCGAGCGCTGGTTCGCCGAGCTGACCTGCCGCAAGCTCCGCCGCTCGGCCCACCGCAGCGTCGTCGAACTCGAACGGAACATCCGCGGCTGGATCAACGAGTGGAACAAGAACCCCAAGCCGTTCGTCTGGACGAAGACCGCCGACGACATCCTCGACACCCTCGCCGCATACTGCACACGAATTAACGACTCGGGACACTAGAGGAACTTAAGGATGTCCCCGATGGCGCGATAAATCTTTCTAGTCAATTTAGCCGAACTGCGCCACTTCAATTCCAGGGAAACGCTATCTCGCGCCACCCCCTTTTCACCGCTAGGATCATAAGCCGGAGAGATGCGATCTCTGGCTATTAGCCGGCCCACACCAATCAGGGAGACGTTCATGATTCGAGCCGCTTCGGACTGAGAAACCCAATCACTAGAGGGAATCGTGGGTGCCTTCAAAAAACGACTCATAAATCCGCCTCGTTTAATCTCTGACCCAAGCCTACAGTCGAATCAAGGCAAGCAGTCTCTATTTCGCTACAGAACGGGGGTGCGGGACCTGCCGCCCCTGCACCCCCGATTCATCAGAAGGCGTACTCCCTGATTTTTCTTCCAGATACTCTCATAGAGCTCGTAACACGATCTTGTTGAAGTGTGCTGGTTGGCCGTGACCGGCGTGACGATTCGGCCGTTCGTGATGGTGTGAGTACTCGGTCGTGGATCGTGGACGACGACTTGTGGGCGCTGATCGAGCCGCTCCTGCTGCCTTGGCCGGAACGGTCGCCGGGGCCGCGTCCGGTGTCGGACCGGCTCTGTCTGCAGGGCATCCTGTTCGTCCTGTACAACGGCATAGCCTGGCAACTCCTGCCCCTGGAGCTGGGCTTCGGCTCGGGGCAGACGAGCTGGCGCCGACTGGGCCGGTGGCAGAAGGCAGGAGTCTTCAACCAACTGCACCAAGTCCTGCTCGCCGAGCTGAACGCGGCCGGCGAGCTCGACTGGTCACGCGCGTGCGTGGACGGCTCCCACATCCGGGCGGAAAAGGGGGTGCCGACACCGGCCCGTCGCCGGTCGACCGGCGCAAGACCGGCAGCAAGCACCACTTGATCTGCGACGGACGCGGCACCCCGCGCAAAGTCATCACCACTGCCGCGAACGTCAACGACGTCACCCAGACCCTCGCCCTGGTCGACGGCATCCCGCCCGTCGCGGGCCGCCCCGGCCGGCCTCGCCGACGACCGGGCGCCCTGCTCGGCGACAAGGGCTACGACTCCAACCCGAACCGGAACGCGCTACGCGAGCGCCGGATCCTGCCTGTCATCTCCCGCAAGGGCTGCCCGAGCATCAAAGGGATGGGGCAAGCTCCGCTACGTCGTCGAGCAGACCTTCGCGCTCCTCCACCACTTCAAACGCCTCGCCATCCGCTGGGAACGCCGCACCGAACTCCACGACGCCTTCATCTCCCTGGCCTGCAGCCTGATCTGCTTCAGACGCCTCAAGAAGACCCGCACATGATCGTGTTACGAGCTCTTAGTACTCCAGCAGCGGTTCGTGTCCTGAGCTGCGTTTTCGGTAGTGGCAGTGGCGGGCGATGGCCTGGCGGCGTCTTCTCCAGGCGGACCAGTTCAGTGCGTGGGTGACGGGATCGTGGTTGGCTCGGGGATGAGGCAGGAGAGTGTCCAGGAGCCGGCGGATCTCTGCCACGGTGAGCGGGACGAGGGCTGATCCGTTTCTGCAGCCCCTTTTACGGCCTCGACGGCGGCCTGGGCGGCGAGTGCGGTCAGGACGGCGTGGGCGAGCATGGCGAGGGTGATGTGCCGGTACCAGCCGGGGTAGCGGCGGACCTCGTACTCGTCCAGGCCGCATTCGTTCTTCGCGGCCTGGAAGCATTCCTCGATCGCCCACCGGTTGCCGGCGATCCGGGCGAGTTCGTCGATCTCGATGCCGACGGGCGCGTGAGCGAGGTAGTAGGCGATCTCGCCGGGGTCGGAGAGACTGCGGCGCGCCAGCACCCAGCGGTGATGGGTCGGCGGATCCGGATCGAAGATGATGTTGGCGGGCAGTTTCGCCGCGGCCCAGTGATAGACGCGTGGGCCCTTCGCCCCGTCGCCGCAGGACAACCGCTGCCAGGCATCGGCGGGGGCTTCGTCGATGAGCTCGTCGATGCGCCAGCTCCCGGCCAGGGACTTGATCTGCTGGGACTTGGGCACCGCCACCACGTAGCCGAGGCCAAGCTGTTCGAGCAGGCGGCGGAAGTGCCAGTCCTGCCCGTACGCCTCATCCGCGGTCACCCAGGCAGCCGGTAGACCCGCGGCCAGACAGCGGCGCACGATGTCTCTGGCCAGCTCCCCCTTGGTCGCGAAGCCCCGCTCGTCGGGGATCTTCGCCGCCCGGCAGCGGTCACGGTCGGAGGTCCAGGACTTCGGTAGATACAGCTCCCGGTCCACCAGAGCTCGACCCGAACCGGTCGCATAGGCGGCGAACACACCGATCTGGCAGTTGTCGATCTTCCCCGAGGTGCCGGTGTACTGCCTGCCGACCCCGGCCGACGTGGTGCCCTTCTTGACGAACCCGGTGTCATCGAGAATCAGCACGCCACCCGGACCGAGCCGCTCGGCCACGTAATCACGGACATCGTCACGCAAAGCGTCCGCGTCCCAGACGCTGCTGTTCAACAGTCGCTGGAAGCCGTCCGGCGTGCGGTGACCTGCCCATTCCGCGAGCTGCCAGCCGTTCTTGCGTGTCGCCCGCCCCAGCAGACCACGGACATAGTCCCGCATCCGCCACCGCAGATCCGCCCGAGCGAACCTACTCGCCACCCGCGCGAAAACCGACTCCAACTCGACATCCCAGCAACCGACTTCAGTCATCCCTTCCATACCAGGACAACGACAAGCGCCAGCTCAGGACACGAACCGCTGCTGGAGTATTAGGCGTTTCCTGCCAGACCCACTTGCCGTTCCTCTTGGTGAACCCGGCGTACATACCCCGGTCAGCCGCCCACTGCTCGTCGGCACGAGGGCCCATACCTGTTGGTCCGTCCGGGCGCAGGCCCGTCGGGTCGGACTTGGTGAGCGGGCTGTTGTGGGCGTAGCTGTAGGCGTTCATCTGGGCCGGATCGTCGAAGTCGATGATCGGGTCGACTGAGATGAAACGGCCCAAGACGCTGCAGCTGAGCCAGGGACATTGCGTGTTGTCGTTCCGCCCGGTTGAGCACCTGAGTCCTGCTTGATCACGTCCATCCCAGTGCGGTCAGTGGTCGGCTGGGGTGA
>NZ_JBWKCM010000036.1:0-50607 GCF_056436485.1 Streptomyces sp. NPDC043746
GGCATCGCCCGGATGCACAACCTCGCCCTCGCCGGATAAGCAAGGCGGCCGCCATGCCCGAGGCGGCTTCAAGATCTTTGCGGGACAGCCCTTAGCCGAGAGCCATCGAGGAAGCCGATCGTCGATGAGCGGTGGCTCCGAGAGCAGTACATACGGCAGGCCCGGACCCTGGCCAGCATCGCCACCGAGCTGGACATGAGCCCAACGACGCTGACAAGCCATCTCCGGGCCATGGGCATCGAACTCCGTCCACGCGGCGGACGCCGGGCCGTGAGCCAAATGGAACTCGACTCAGTACCGCCGCTGATCAGGCCGGCCCTCACAGATCGGCGTTGCTGGGGCCGCCTTCAGCGGTTTCGAGCAGCGATGGAACATCGCACCCTCGCCGAGGCCTCACGCCATCTCGGCACCGCCCGCTCGGTCCTCTACACCCAGTTCGCTGCCCTGGAAAGGGATTTGGACGTCCAGCTCTACATCCGCCCCCGCCGGGGCGAATCACTCCGCCCCACCCAGGCCGGACAAGCCGTGATGGACGCTCTGACCGACATCGAAGGCGCTCGACTAGGCGGCAACACCATCGAGACCGGCATTCCTATCGCCTCGTCGCCGCCGGTCATGTCTCGTGTAGTGGTGTAGCCGGGTCGGCGAACAGCGGCTGGGGCACCTGCGGGTGGGCGAAACCGTCCGGCACCTCCGCCCGAACGGCTGCCCGGCCCCGCTCAGCTCTTCCGCTCACCCAGGACACAGAATTCGTTGCCCTCCGGGTCGAGGAGGGTCACCCAGTGCTGCTCGTCCTGCACGGTGTCGGCGCGCCGGGCACCGAGGGAGAGCAGCCGGGCGACCTCGGCCTCCTGGTCGTCGGGGCGGAAGTCGGGGTGGAGCCGGTTCTTCGACGTCTTGCCCTCGGGGACAGGCACGAAGAGCAGCCCCGGCATCTGGTCCGGCTCAGGCCGGATCTCGATGATCTCCTCGGATTCGTCGACCACTACCCAGCCGAGAGCCTCGGCCCACCAGCGCCCGAGGGCGATGGGGTCGGAGGAGTCGACGATGATCTGTTCCCATTCGAGTGCCATGGGCGTGAGCATAAACAGGGTCGGCTGGCTGCCAGGGCTGGGGGTGACTGCCGTCGACCGCCGGTCCGGTGTGCGGATCGTGTCCCGTAGAGCGGTGTAGTAGCGCGATGTGCTAGCAGCAAGTCGCGAGAAGTGATCGCTGCTACACCACTCCAGGGGACACCACCTCGCCGCCCGCCTTCAGGCAGAACCCATGACCAGCCGATCGCCGACGGACGGCTATCGAACAGGACCGCACTCATCGACCAGAACGGTCGGCTCCGACAGGAAGACGTTCGGGTCGACGGGCCCATAGGCAACGTTGAACGTGTCGAGCCAGTACGACCAGTCCCGTATTCCGGCGGCGCTACTGAACCGATAGTTCAACTGCCAACGGACCCACTGCCCCGAGACCAGACGCACCGCTGGCGGGCGCCGCGGACGCGGCGGCAATCCGAACAACGGCTCCACACGCGCCAGCACCCGGAGCCGATCGCCCTCGTCTCGCAAACTGAGTCCGACCTGGCGCAAGTCCCTCTCGCTCTCGTGGGGCTCGAAGCCGTCACGCTCGGACATCTGGATGACCTGGGAGAAGGAAGACGGCACCGGTGACACCAGGAACCCCGTTGGCGCTGAATTCCTGCGGGCAGCAGCGTCACCGCCCCTGGAGTACTTCGTCCAGGACGTCCTGATCCACTGCACCGTGATCTCCACTGCAACCGCCTTTCGCCCGGGACACTACGGCGACCACAGCCTGAACGGCACCCTGGTTTCGGCGCGCTGCCCGCTCTCGCTGAGCGCCATCAACACCGCAGTCGGAAGAAACGACACTCTGCGTGAGACAAAGCTCCGCCGACATCACGTGAGACTGAGTGAGAAGCTCCAGTTCAGAGGGATCGCCTGCGACGCGAGCCGCGCGATCCTACAGATCCTCCGCGGGGGAGCCCGCAGGTCAGCCGCCCGGGATGATCCGTTCCACGACCGCGTCCACCAGCGTCTCCAGGGCGGTGTCACCGAGCACGTCCGGCAGCGTGAAGTGCTCCAGGAGGACACCGGTCATCGCCAGGTAGAGGACGAGGAACGCGGTGTGGTCGCCGGGGAGGTTCGTGTCGCGGTGGAAGGCCGCGTTCTCCTCGAAGGCGGTGCGGACCGTCGTGGTCAGCTGGGCCCGGAGTTCCGGACGGCGGGTCGCCTCCAGGCGGAGTTCCAGCAGGGCGAGGTAGCCCGTGCGGTCGTCGGTCATGCGGCGGACCAGCCAGTGCATCAGCTCGGCGACCAGGGCGCGGGAGGGCGCGGGGCGCAAGGCCTGCTCGACCTGGGCCGGGTCCGGGGCCATCCGGCTGTGGATGCGGGCGCCCGTCTGCATGAACAGGTCGTCACGGTTGCTGAAGTAGTTCGACGCGGTGCCCACGGGCACGCCGGCCCGGGTGTCCACGGCGCGGAAGGTGAGGCCGCGGGCGCCCTGTTGGGCCAGGACCTCGATCGCCGCGTCCGTGAGTGCCACCCTGCGCTCGGGGTTTCTTGCCATGGGTCTCTTCTCTCTGCCGTCGTGCTGCGGAAAAGGGGATGCGTAACCACTATGGTTGAAGCACTATATGTGAAGTGGTTGAGTGTGTCCGGGCCGTCGGCCCGCACCGACCCGCGGAATGGGGAACACATGCGCAAGCTGACGTACTTCATCGCCTGTTCGATCGACGGCTTCATCGGTGACCCGAAGGGCGACGCCACGGCGATGATGGCCTTTGTCGACGAGGAGTTCCTCGGCTTTCTCAAGGAGGAGTATCCGGAGACCATCTCGGCCGAGGGGCGCGGCATCCTCGGGCTCGGTGATCTGGAGAACCGGCGGTTCGACACCGTGGTTCAGGGGCGGGCCAGCTACCAGCTGGCCCTGGACGGCGGTGTGACGAGCCCTTACGGCCATATGCGGGAGTTCGTCGCCTCCCGGACTCTGACCGAATCGCCGGACCCGAACGTCGAGCTGATCTCGGGGGACCTGGTCGGCCGGGTCAGGGAACTGAAGGCGGAGCAGGGCGAGCTGGGTATCTGGCTCTGCGGCGGGTCACAGCTGGCGGGGGAGCTGATCGACGAGATCGACGAGCTGGTGATCAAGACCTACCCGCTGGTGTACGGCACCGGGATGCCGATGTTCGGGTCCGGTGTCGCCGCTGACGAGTTCACGTTGGAGGGGGTCCGCACCTTCGGGAACGGGGTTCTGGTGCGGACGTACGGCCGGAAGTGCTGAGACCCTGGGCGGGTTGATCGCGGGGGGCGGGTGTCGTGCCCGGTAATCCCCTCGTCAGGCGGCAGCTTGTCCGGTATGGGTTGACCATGAATTCTCCCAGCGAAGAACTGCTCCCCACCACCCGACGTTCTCTCCTCCATCGCCTCGCCACCGCCCAGCGGGAGGGCCGTGCGCCCTCCCTCGCGGCCGCCGTGCGGCGGGGCGGCCGGATCGTCTGGAGCGGGGGGCGTACGAGTCTGGAGGGGCAGGTCGCCGATGCCGATACGCAGTACCGGATCGGCTCGATCTCCAAGACGTTCACCGCGGTGCTGGTCCTGCGGCTGCGCGACGAGGGGTTGATCGACCTGGGCGATCAGCTGGAGAGGCACTTGCCTGGCACCGGGGCGGGCGGCGCGACCATCTTTCAGCTGCTTGGCCACAGCGCGGGGCTGGGTGCAGAGGCGCCCGCCCCCTGGTGGGAGCGGACCCCCGGGGCCCTGCGGCCCAAGCTCGCCGATGTGCTCGGCGAGCAGCCGCAGATGCATCCGGCCGGTCACCGCTTCCACTACTCCAACCCGGGCTACACCCTGCTCGGTTCGCTGGTCGAGGCGGTGCGGGGGGTTTCCTGGGTGGAGGCGCTGCGCCGCGAGATCCTGGAGCCGCTGGGCATGGACCGTACGACCTACGGGCCGGTCGCTCCGTATGCGGAGGGTTGGGCCGTCCACCCCTGGGCCGATGTGGTGGTGAGCGAGCCCGCCGAGGACCTCGGGCTGATGGCGCCCGCCGGGCAGCTCTGGTCGACCGCGGCCGACCTGCTGCGGTTCGCCGCCTTCCTGGTCGAGGGCGATGACCGGGTGCTGTCGGCCACGTCCGTACGGGAGATGAGGACGCCCGCCTCGCCGGTCGCCGAGCCCGGGGGCAACGGCTACGGCCTCGGCCTCCAGATCGTGAAGACCGACAGCCGCGTCCTCGTCGGCCATGCTGGTTCGCTGCCCGGGTTCGTCGCGGGCCTCTGGTTCAGCGAGGACGACGATGTGGCCGCGGTCGCGCTGGCCAATGCCACCTCGGGGCTGCCCGCGGCCACAGTGGCCGCCGAACTCCTGACCATCGTCGCGGACGCGGAGCCGCGCATCCCGGAACCTTGGCGCCCGCTGCCGGAGGCGGACGCGGAGCTGGTGGCTCTGACCGGGATCTGGCACTGGGGGACCCACACGTTCACACTGAAGCTGACCGAGGGCCGGGGCCTTGAGCTGAGGCCGCTGGGATCCAAGGGGCGCGGAGCGTTCTTCACGGCCCGGCCGGACGGCACCTGGACGGGGCTGGACGACTACTACGCGGGCGAGACCCTCCGCGTCGTACGCCGGGAGGATGGTTCCGTCGACCATCTCGACCTCGGCTCGTTCGCCTTCACGCGTGAGCCCTATGACGCGGATGCGGACATCCCCGGCGGGCTGGACCCGGCCGGCTGGCGAGGGCTCGGCGGCTGACACCCGGACCGTGACGGTCGTTGTGGGGGGGGGGGGGGGGGGGGGAAACACCCCAACAAACAACGCGGCGCGCGGAGAGAGGGGGCGTGGGGGCGGCCCCCCTTGGTGGGCTGCCCTCATCTTGTTGTTCGGCCTTTCCTTCCCCCCCCCTCCCTTTTGTTTTTTTTTTTTGTGTTTTTCCCCCCCCCCCCCCCCCCCCCCCACGACCGTTGTCGCTCAGAGAGCGAGCTTGAAGCCCACATGGCTGGCGGTGAAGCCGAGCCGCTTGTAGAACCGGTGCGCGTCCTGTCGGGTGGCGTCCGAGGTCAGCTGTACCAACTGGCAGTTCTGACGGCGGGATTCGTCGACGGCCCACTGGATCAGCTGCGTACCGAGCCCGCTGCCCCGCTCGTCGGCATGGACGCGGACGGCTTCGATGATCGAGCGGATGGTCCCGCGCCGGGAGAGGCCGGGGATCACGCTCAGCTGGAGGGTCCCCACCACGCGCCCCTCACGGACGGCGACGACGACGTGCTGGTTGGGGTCGTCGGCCAGTCGCCGGAGAGCGGCGCGGTACGGGGTGAGGTCGTCGGGTGTCTCGCGCTGGGCGCCGAGCGGATCGTCGGCCAGCATGCCGACCACGGCGTCGAGGTCGGCTTCGGCAACGGGGCGGATCTCAAGATCACTCATGATCCGCAGCGTACGCGCCGTGCCACGGTCAGGCTGTGACCTTCAGCTCCTCGACCGCCCGTACCAGGGGGGCGAGTTCGGGGTTCTCCGACGCCTCGTCCAGCGCCGCCCGTAGCGCGCCGTCGTTGGTGGGCCGGGCCTCGGCGAGCAGGGCGAGACCGGCCTCGGTGACATCGGTGTAGATGCCCCGACGGTCGGTGTCGCACAGATACCGCGTCAGCAGTCCCCGGTCCTCCAGCCGTGTGACGAGCCGGGTGGTCGCGCTCTGGCTGAGCACCACGGCGTCGGCCACCTGCTTCATCTGGAGGTGACCGCCGGGGCCGCTGTGCTGTCGGCTCAACACATCGAGCAGTGAGTACTCGCGGACGCTGAGCCCGTGGCCGGACTGGAGGGCGCGCTCGACGCGGGCTTCGATCTTTCCGTGGAGCAGCGAGAGGGCGCACCACCCTTGAGAGAGGGCCGTCAGGGCCGGGTCGGTCGCGGTCATGGTGCCTCCTCCGGGCGGGGCTGCGTGGTTCCAGGATAGGGGACATCTGCAATAGCCCGCGTTTGCAATTATTGTTGACGCCCGTAAAGCGCAGAAGCAACTTTAGGGGAAGGTGAAACCCATGCCGCTCGCGCTCCTCGCCCTGGCCATCGGGGCGTTCGGGATCGGAACGACCGAGTTCGTGATCATGGGGCTGCTCCCCGAGGTGGCCGCGGAGTTCCAGGTCTCGATACCGACCGCCGGCTTTCTGGTCACCGGCTATGCGCTCGGGGTCGTCCTCGGCGCCCCGCTGATGACGCTCCTGGGAACTCGGGTGACCCGTAAGCGGATGCTGATGCTCCTGATGGGGCTGTTCGTCGTGGGCAACCTGGTCTCGGCCCTGGCGCCCGTCTTCGGCGTCATGCTCGTCGGCCGGGTGGTCGCCTCCCTCGCCCACGGCGCCTTCTTCGGTATCGGCTCGGTGGTCGCGGCCGATCTGGTCGCCCCGCAGAAGAAGGCCGGGGCGATCGCGATGATGTTCACCGGGCTCACCGTCGCCAATGTCGTCGGCGTCCCGCTCGGCACGTACATCGGCCAGTCCGCCGGCTGGCGGACCACGTTCCTCGTCGTGTCCTTTCTCGGTGTGATCGGGCTCCTCGGAGTCGCCAGACTCGTCCCCGAGCAGGCCAGGCCCGAAGGCGTACGCATCCGCCACGAACTGGCCGCGCTCCGCAACGTCCAGGTCCTGCTCGCGATGGCCATGACCGTCCTGGGCTTCGGCGGAGTCTTCGCCGCGATCACCTACATCACCCCGATGATGACCGGCACCGCCGGGTACGCGCCCTCCTCCGTCACCTGGCTGCTGGTCCTCTTCGGCCTCGGCATGGTCGGCGGCAACCTGATCGGCGGCAGGTTCGCCGACCGCCGGCTCATGCCGATGCTGTACGTCTCACTCGGCGCGCTCGCCCTTGTCCTCTGCCTGTTCACCGTGACCGCCCACAACAAGGCCGCCGCGGCCGTCACCATCGCTCTCATCGGCGCCCTGGGCTTCGCGACCGTCCCCCCGCTGCAGAAGCGGGTCCTCGACCAGGCGGCCGGAGCCCCCACTCTGGCCTCCGCGGTCAACATCGGGGCCTTCAACCTCGGCAACGCCCTCGCCGCCTGGCTCGGCGGCCTCGTGATCGCCGCCGGTCGCGGCTACACGGCCCCCAACTGGGTCGGTGCCGCCCTCGCCGCGTCCGCTCTGGCCCTAGCCGTGGTCTCCGGCCTGCTGGAGCGCCGTACACCCGCCCGCGCGGGCCGGATCGTCGCCGGGGGCAGCCGCCCTGAGCCGGTCGCCGCCACGGACCGATCCTGAGCGCCGTCCCGGACCCACGCACCACCCCAACCGCACCTTGCGGCCGGTGTCGCCGTTGCCGTGAGCATCGTGGACGCGCGGGCGGGCATGTGTCGGCCTTCCGCCGCGACGACCGCCTGATCGGTGCCATCGGGGTCGGCGGTGAAGCACCGGGACAGGACCACGGATGCGCGACCGCCGTGGCGGACCCTCTCGTCGGAGACCGCGCGTCAGCCGGTCGCGACCGTGAGCGGGGCGAACCTGCGACTGGCATCGCCCGGGAGGTCCGCGATGCCGTACGTCATCACCGCCGTCCCGGAGCCCCGTTCGAGACCGCGCTCCACCAGCCAGCCGAGCAGATCCTCATGGCGCGCGTCCACATCGGCCCGCAAGGGCCGGTCCGTGGTCGCGGCCACCGCGGTGACCAGAGCCTTCGCGGTGGCGTTGTCCCGCGCGACGAGCGGGCCGACGGCATGGGCGTCGCCACTCGGCCAGAGGGCCGCGTATCCGGTCAGCTCGCCGTTCTCCTCCGCGACCTGGATCCGGTCGGCGAAGGCCGGGAGCCGGGCGATGATGTGCGTGCGATCGATGCCGAAGGCCGGCAGGTCGAGACGGACCATCGCCTGTAGATCATCGGCGGCGGCCGCACGCGTCGAGACGGCCGAGGGCCGGTCCTCGGGGCGGAACCGGCCGAGGACCCGCTGGGTCCGGCCCACATGGGTGAAGCCCAGCTGCTCGTAGAGGCGTTGCCCCTGGGAAGTTGAGTACAGCGCGAGCGGGGTGGACCCGGCCTCCGCCATCACATGGTGCATGAGCCGCCGGGCGATCCCCCGCCGGGCGTGGCTCTCAGCCACGAGCAGCACGCCGACGGCCGCCAGGCGGGGCCCGTACGACGTCATCACGCAGGCCGCGATCAGGCCACACCCCTCGGGTGCTTCGATCCCGTAACCCGTACCCGCGGAGAGGAGCAACCCCCATCGGCGCTCGTCGCGTGGCCAGCCCCGGCTCTCGGAGAGGTCCGCGCAGGAGACCAGGTCTCCCCGGGTGAGGCGTCGTACGGGCAGGTCGACGAGGGGCAGGAGTGATGGGCTGTGCATGGGGCCAGGCTGGCCGACGCGATGATCGTCCGTCCAGCGGTTTCCCGGATCTGGCCGGAACCGGAGCGCCTGCCGCTCGGTTTCACGTGAAACCCCACATCGCGTTTCACGTGAAACGCGAGGCTCCCATGGTGTGGGCAGCCCGACTGTGCGGGCAGCCCCCACCGCGCGGGGAGCCCCAGGGTCGGGGAGCCGGGGCCGTCAGCCCAGGTCGGGCGCGTGCATCGCCCGTACGCCCTCGATGTTGCCGTCCAGATAGTGGCGCAGGGAGATTGGTACGAGGTGCACGGCGGCGATCCCGACCCGGCTGAACGGCACCCGGACGATCTCGTACTCTCCGCAAGGCTCGTCGATCTCCGGGCCGTGGCGCCGGGTCACGTCCATCGACGCGAGCCGGCAGACGAAGAAGTGCTGGACCTTCACCCCCGTCACGCCGCCGTCGGCGATGTGCTCCACGGTGTCGACGAAGCAGGGCACCACATCGACGATCTTGGCGCCCAGCTCCTCGTCGACCTCGCGGTGCAGGGCGTCGACGACAGTGGCGTCCTCCGGCTCGACTCCACCACCGGGCGTGAGCCAGTACGGATCGACCCCCGGCTTCGTGCGCTTGATGAGGACAAGGTCGTCGCCGTCGAGCAGGATGGCGCGTGCGGTGCGCTTGACCACAGGACGTTCGGTCATGGCAAGAGAGTGGCCCACACGGGGCCGTCTGAAACTCCCCCCGGCCCCAGGCGGCGTCCGGCCGGTCTGCCCGGGCCCACCGAGCGCCCGCGTCCGGACCGATCGAGCGCCCCTGCCCGGACCGACCGACCAAACCACCTTGCCGGACCGACCGGCCGGCGTGCTACCGGACCGCCTCGTCCAGCGCCCGCTCGACATCCGCCAGCAGGTCCTCCGGGTCCTCCGCGCCGACCGAGAAGCGGATGAACCCATCCGGCACGGCGTCACCGCCCCAGCGGCCCCGGCGCTCAGCGGTGGACCGTACGCCGCCGAAACTCGTCGCGTCGTCGACCAGGCGCAGTGCGTCGAGGAATCGCTCGGCGGTCTCCCGGTCGGCCAGCTCGAACGAGACCACCGAACCGAAGCGCCGCATCTGGCGCTCGGCCGTGGCGTACGACGGGTCGGTGGGCAGCCCCGGATACCGCAGCCCGGTCACCTCGGACCGCTTGGCCAGCGCATGGGCGAGGGCCAGCGCCGTGGCGCACTGGCGCTCGACGCGCAGTTGGAGCGTGGCGAGCGAACGGTGGGCGAGCCAGGCCTCCATCGGGCCAGGGATCGCCCCGACCACCTTGCGCCAGCGCCGTACATCGGCGGCCAGTCGGGCATCACGGCAGGTGACATGGCCCAGCAGGATGTCGCCGTGCCCCGTCATGCCCTTGGTGTCGCTGGCGACCGAGAAGTCCGCTCCCAGCTCCAGCGGGCGCTGGCCGATCGGCGTGGCCAGGGTGTTGTCGACGGCGACCAGCGCCCCGGCGTCGTGCGCCGCCGCCACCAGTCGGCGGATGTCGCAGACGTCCAGGCCCGGGTTGGAGGGGCTCTCGATCCACAGCAGCTTCGCCCCCTCCAGCAGAGACAGCTGGGCGTCGCCGCCGGTCGCAGCGGTGCGGACCTCGACGCCGAAGGCCGTCAGCTGGTCCCGTACGAGCGGCAGTGCCTGGTAGCCGTCGTCGGGGAGCACCACGGTGTCTCCGGCGCGGACCTGGGAGAAGAGGACCGCGCTGATCGCCGCCATGCCGGAGGCGAAGACGGTGGTGCTCACCTCCTCGCCGGGCGCCTCCAGCTCCCCGATGGCCCGCTCCAGACGGGTCCACGTCGGGTTGGTGTCCCGGCCGTAGGTGTAGGGGCCCACCGGCTCACCGGAGAGGTGGAAGTGCGCGGCGAAGACCGGTCCGGGCAGGGCCGGTTCGTACTGTTCCGGTGCGGGGAGTCCGGCGCGTACCGAGCGCGTTCCGTCGCCCATGGTGCTCATGCTGCTCCGTCAGTCGATGCGGGTGGGGTCCGGGCTCAGTCCTCGTCCGGCAGGACCATGTTGAGGGCCCAGGAGACGACCGAGATGATCAGGGCGCCCAGGACCGCGGTCCAGAAGCCCTCGACGTGGAAGCTGAGGTCGAAGACCCCCGCCAGCCAGGAGGTCAGCAGCAGCATCAGGGCGTTGACCACCAGGGTGATCAGTCCGAGCGTCAGAATGAACAAGGGGAAGGTCAGCAGCTGGACCACCGGCTTGACCAGGAAGTTCACCAGGCCGAAGATCAGCGCGACCAGGATCAGGGTGAGGACCTTGCGGCTGGTGGAGCCACCCTCCAGCGTGATGTTCCCGAGCAGCCAGATGGCCACGGCCAGCGCACCCGCGTTGGCGATCGTCTTGACTACGAAATTCTTCATGTGTCTGATCGTGGCAGACACGATCGGTGGTGGACACCGACAGCGCAGGCGGAACCCGGAGCACGGGTCACAAGGGGCGGACGGGCCATGAAGGCATTCAGACTGGACGAACTGGAGGCGGAGCGGGCCGCCAACGACGGCGCTTACCTGCAGTTCGTGCGGGAGCGGAACATGTCCGTCGGCCTGTACGCCCTGGACGCGGGTGCGCTCGACCCGCAGCAGCCGCACCAGCAGGACGAGGTGTACTTCGTTGTCAGCGGCCGTGCGTCGATCACGGTCGGAACGGAGACGACGCAGGTCGGCCGGGGGAGCGTCGTCTATGTGCCAGCCGGGGTCGCCCACAAGTTCCACCACATCACCGAGGACCTGCGGGTGATGGTCGTCTTCTCGCCTCCGGAGGGCTGAGGGTCCTGCCTGCCTCGGCCCCCGGTTCCCTAAGGGTTCGATCAGGGGTCTTCAAGGGCTGCGAGGCCCCCGCCGGGGTCCCCTGCGCGCTTAGCATCGAGGCAGGAACCGAGAGAGACGAGGTGGACGGCGATGGCCGTGCAGGAGATATACGCGGGAATGCCCTGGTGGGTGAAGTGGATCGCGGTGCCTGTCATCGCCATCTTCGTGTTCGGCAGTCTGATCGCCAGCATCGTCGGCTTCGTGATCAGCCTGCTCTTCAAGGTGCTGGTCTTCGTCGTGCTGGTCGGCGGTCTGGTCTTCGTCGTACGCAAGTTCATGTCCTCGTCGTCCTCGCGTGGTGACTGGTAGCAGCTCCGCCGCGGGCCCGTGCGGGATCGGGGGTGCGCACAGGCCTGCGGGTCGGATTAGCCCAGCTGAGCTAAGTCCCGGACGAAAACCCCCTCCGATCGGGGTCGGCCGATACAGTGACATACCGCTGCCGCCACCTCGAGTGTGACCTACCGTCACCGAACCGACCGAGTGACCAGTGGTTGGTACGACAGCACGGACGCTGGTGCGGCAGGCCTGTGGGGGCGGCCTCCACGGGAGGGCTGATGGCCCGTCACCATGCCTGGGGGTGACCTTTGACCACGGCATCGAGCACCGCTGTCCCGACGTTGATCAGTTCGGTTCAGCGGGCGTTGAGGCTGCTGGAGGCTGTGGGCACCCATCGGGACGGGGCGCCCGCCAAGCAACTCGCACGTGAGGCCGGCCTACCGCTGCCGACGGCCTACCACCTCCTGCGCACTCTCACCCACGAGGGCTACCTCCGCAGGGAGAACGGCGTCTTCCTCTTCGGTGCCGCCGCCGAGAACCTCACCGCGGCCCAGGGGGCGAGAAGCCGCCCCGCCACCGTCACCGACTCCCTCGCACACTGGCGGGACGCCATCGGGGTTCCGGTGTACTGCGCCGTCTACCGCGAGGGCGAGATCGAACTCATCGCGGTCGCGGACGCCCCCGACGCACCGGCGGTCGACGAGTGGGCCTCCTTCCGCGAGACCGGGCACGCGCACGCGATCGGGCAGTGCCTTCTCGGCCAGCTCGACGAGAAAGACCGTGAGGACCACCTCGACCGGCACCCCGTTCGGCCCCTCACTCGTTACTCAGTGCGAGATCGCGCGGCCCTTCTGGAGCGGCTGCGGACGTTGCGCCGGGGTGAACCGGTCATCGAACGCCAGGAGTACGCACTGGGAACCGTCTGTGCCGCCATTCCCGTCACGGCCGGTGCCACCATTGCGGCCATGGCCATTTCTGTACCCCTGGACAGGGAAGAACGGTTGCTGCCCGCAGTCGAACAGCTACGTGGCGAAGTGGCGAGCCTCTTGCGTTCGTTCGTGTTCTCTATCAGTATCTGAAAAATCACTCCTTGTGATCTGCTATCGCGTGCACCACGATGGCGTCAATAGGGCCATGGGGGATCATTCCTGGCCAGTTTCATCTACTGCGGGGTTGAACGATGCGCGAGTCGGTTCAAGCAGAGGTCATGATGAGCTTCCTCGTCTCCGAGGAGCTCTCGTTCCGTATTCCGGTGGAGCTCCGTTACGAGGTGGCTGATCCCTACGCCATCCGGATGACGTTCCATCTGCCCGGCGATGCCCCGGTGACCTGGGCGTTCGGTCGTGAGCTGCTGCTGGACGGGCTCAACAGCCCCAGCGGCGACGGCGATGTGCACATCGGGCCCACGGAGCCCGAGGGCCTCGGTGATGTGCACATCCGTCTGCAGGTCGGCGCGGACCGGGCACTGTTCCGGGCCGGTACGGCACCGCTGGTGGCGTTTCTCGACCGGACCGACAAGCTGGTGCCGCTCGGCCAGGAGCACACGCTGGGTGACTTCGACGGGAATCTGGAGGAGGCGCTCGGCCGCATCCTCGCGGAGGAACAGAACGCGGGCTGAGCGCCGGCTCCGCACGTGCTGCACCCCGCCGCACGTCTTCTCACGCCTTACGGCGGCGACCCCTGCCGGTCCGGGCGGGGGTGGCGGCCGTGGACGAGGAGGTGCGGGCGCCCGGGCGGTCCGCCGAGACCACCAGCGCGGCCAGTACCGTCGTCACCGGCACCGAGGCGACCAGCCCGATCGAGCCCACCAGCGTCCGCACGATCTCCTCGGCCACCAACTCGCTGTTGGCCACCGTCCCCACGCTGCTCTGGGCGATGGAGAAGAGCAGCAGCAGCGGCAGCGCCGCGCCCGCGTACGCCAGCACCAGGGTGTTCACGACCGAGGCGATGTGGTCCCGCCCGATGCGGAGACCTGCCCGGTACAGCCCGCGCCAACCCATCCGCGGGTCCGCCTGGTGCAACTCCCAGACGGCGGAGGTCTGCGTGACCGTCACATCGTCGAGCACGCCGAGCGATCCGATGATGACACCGGCCAGCAGCAGACCGCTCATGTCGATGTCCGGGTAGAGCCCGTGGATGAGACCGGTGTTGTCGTCGGTGTTGCCGCTCAGGCTCGCCCAGCCGATGAACAGGGAGCCGAGCAGCCCGATCAGCAGCAGTGAGATCAGCGTGCCGAGGACCGCGACGGAGGTACGGGCCGTCACCCCATGGCACAGGTAGAGCGCCGCCAGCATGATGGCGCTGGCCCCGATCACCGCCACCACCAGCGGATTCGAGCCCTGCAGGATGGCCGGCAGGATGAACAGGGTCAGTACGGCGAACGAGACGGCCAGAGCCACCAGCGCCATCACCCCGCGCATCCGGCCCACCGCCACCACCGCCAGCGCGAAGATCGCGGCCAGCAGCGTCATGGGGATCGTCCGGTTGATGTCGGTGACGCTGTACTGGAGGTCGCGGGGGGCGTCGGGGGCGTACGCCACCACCACCCCCTGGCCCTCGCGGAGCTGGCGCGGCGCGTCAGGCTGCACCACCTCGACGAACTGCCGGCCCTTGTCGTCGCCGGTGGTCACCTCGATGGTCGCCTTCGCGCACTCCCCCTCCTGCTCGTTGACCGCCTCCCGGCCCGAGGGCGTGGAGGTGTCACCGGTGGGCGGGACCTGCGCGGCATTGACGTCGGCGCAGTCGACCTTGACGACCTGGACGACCTTGCCGTCCTGGGTCTGCCGGTCGAATCCGACGCCGGTGCGCTCGTGGTCGGGGACGCCGCCGGGCCAGAACGCGATCAGGCCGACGACGACCGCCGTGGCGAACGGGACGAGGACGGCGGCGATGACCCTGCGCAGGTGTTTGGACACCGGGGCGGCGGGGCCGTGGCTGTGCGTGTGGCCGTGGGTGTGGTCCGGGGGCGGGGGCTGGGGTGCGGGGTCGTTTTGGGGGGAGGTCACGGGGCGATCATCGCAAGAACGGGAGGGCCCTCTGGTCAGCTCGCCGGAAAGGACGCTAGCGTGGAGGCACCTTTGCACACGCGGGAGCTCGGAGCACCGGGCTGAGAGGGCGCTGATCGCCGTACATCCGTACGGGACACGGCTGCGCCGACCGCCGAACCTGTTACCGGGTAATGCCGGCGTAGGGAGTAGGTCTCATGACCACAGCGGACGCACGCACGCCTGCCTCGAAACAGAACGACGGAACGCCCGACGGTGCGCTTCCGAACGACGGGGCCGGGAAGTCCATCGGCTGGCACAAGGGGTACGTCCAGGGCGCACGCCCTGACCTCCGGGTGCCGGTCCGACAGGTGCACCTCACCAACGGCAAGGACGTGACGCTGTACGACACGTCGGGCCCGTACACCGATCCCGCCATCGACACCGACGTCCGCCGCGGCCTCGCGCCCCTGCGGGAGAACTGGATCATCGCGCGCGGCGACACCGAGGAGTACGCGGGCCGCCCGGTCCGCCCCGAGGACGACGGGGTGAAGCACACCTCGCCGCGCGGCGGGCTGCGCAACCTCGACGCGGTCTTCCCCGGCCGCCCGCGCCAGCCGCGCCGCAGCCGCGACGGGCGGCCCGTCACCCAGCTCGCGTACGCCCGGCGCGGGGAGATCACCCCGGAGATGGAGTACGTCGCGATCCGGGAGAACGTCGAGGCCGAGGTTGTACGGGAGGAGATCGCGGCAGGCCGGGCGGTGCTGCCGGCCAATGTCAACCACCCCGAGATCGAGCCGATGATCATCGGCAAGCGGTTCCTGGTGAAGGTCAACGCCAACATCGGCAACTCGGCCGTCACCTCCTCCATCGAGGAGGAGGTGGACAAGATGACCTGGGCGACGAAGTGGGGCGCGGACACGGTCATGGACCTGTCCACCGGCCGCAACATCCACACCACCCGCGAGTGGGTGCTGCGCAACTCCCCCGTGCCGATCGGCACCGTCCCCCTCTACCAGGCCCTGGAGAAGGTCGACGGCCGGGCGGAGGAGCTGACCTGGGAGATCTACAAGGACACGGTCATCGAACAGGCCGAGCAGGGCGTGGACTACATGACGGTGCACGCCGGAGTGCGCCTGCCGTACGTCCCGCTGACGGCCCGCCGCAAGACCGGCATCGTCTCCCGAGGCGGCTCGATCATGGCGGCCTGGTGCCTGGCGCACCACAAGGAGTCGTTCCTCTACGAGCACTTCGAGGAGCTGTGCGAGATCCTCGCGACGTACGACGTCACCTACTCCCTCGGTGACGGGCTGCGCCCCGGGTCGATCGCGGACGCCAACGACGAGGCGCAGTTCGCCGAACTGCGCACGCTGGGCGAGCTGAACACGATCGCCAAGCGGTTCGGTGTCCAGACGATGATCGAGGGCCCCGGGCACGTCCCGATGCACAAGATCAAGGAGAACATCGACCTCCAGCAGGAGATCTGCGAGGAGGCGCCGTTCTACACGCTCGGCCCCCTGACCACGGATGTCGCGCCCGCCTACGACCACATCACCTCGGGCATCGGCGCTGCGATGATCGCCTGGTGGGGGACGGCGATGCTCTGCTACGTCACGCCCAAGGAGCACCTGGGGCTGCCCAACCGGGACGACGTGAAGACCGGGGTCATCACCTACAAGATCGCAGCCCATGCGGCCGACCTCGCCAAGGGGCATCCGGGCGCGCAGGAGTGGGACGACGCGCTCTCGGACGCGCGGTTCGAGTTCCGGTGGGAGGACCAGTTCAACCTGGCCCTCGACCCGGACACGGCCCGGGAGTTCCACGACGAGACGCTGCCCGCCGAGCCGGCGAAGACGGCGCACTTCTGCTCGATGTGCGGGCCGAAGTTCTGTTCGATGAAGATCTCCCAGGACATTCGCCGTCAGCACGGCGGTTCGCAGGAGGAGATCGAGGAGGGCATGGCCGAGAAGTCGAGGGAGTTCGCGGCCGCCGGCAACCGGGTCTATCTGCCGATCGCGGAGTAGGAAGGCCTCAGGGCCGCAGATCGCCCTTCCGTCCTCGTCGCCCTTGAGGGGCGTCGAGGGCGGCATGGGCCTCTTGTCCTGTTGGTTCCTGTTTGTTGGCATTCATCGCGTTGTCAGGCGACAGTATGGACACAGTCGGGTGGCAGGTGGATGTACGTTTCGCAGCTGAGTCGGCTGAGCTTGACCCGTTCCTTATCTGTGGCTTACTTTCCGGCTTGCTCGGCCGAAATTCAGCGGCCCTCTCACGGGGGGCCTGGGGAGGGAATCACCATGGACTGGTACCTGGCAGTACTCAAGAACTACGCAGGCTTCAGCGGGCGTGCGCGCCGCAAGGAGTTCTGGATGTTCGCGCTGGTCAGTTTTGTGATCAGCCTGGTTCTGTCGATCATCGGCAGCCTGATCGGCACGGACATCCTGTACTACATCTACTCCCTTGCGATCCTCATCCCGTCGCTCGCGGTCGGTGTGCGCCGTCTGCACGACACCAGCCGCTCGGGCTGGTGGCTGCTGATCGGGCTGATCCCGCTGGTCGGTTTCATCGTCCTGATCGTCTTCTTCGCCTCGGAGGGCAAGCAGGAGCCGAACCAGTACGGCACCAACCCGAAGCTGGCTCCGCAGGTGGGCTGATCCACCGCTCCGGCCGGACCGGAGCATTCCACAGGCCGGGCGCGGCACTCGCCGCCCCGGCCTGTGGCGTTGGTGGGCCCCCTGATCGGTGGGCCAGCTCAGGGCGTACGGCGTACGGGCCCCGGCTGCGCGGGGCGCGGGCGCGGGGCCTGCCTGGGTGGGGCGTCCGCGTACGGTGTACGGCCCCCGGATCGCGTGCCGCTTGCGGGCCCCTCCGGCCGGGCGGCCCGCGGTGGCTACTCCGGCCGGTGCTCCGGGCCACCGAAGTCCGGGCCACCGAAGTCCGGGCTGGTGAAGTCCGGGCTCGTGAAGGTCGGACGGGGGCCCGCCGACGGGCCGTCCTCCGGACCGGAGAAGTCCGGCCTGCTGTAGCCGATCTTCGGCATGCGGTGGGGCGAGCGGTGCGGGGTCCGTGCGGCGGGGCCCGCGGTCGGGTCGGCCAGGGCGTCCCGGAGGAACGGCAGGATGCCGCGCTCCAGCAGGGCGTGACGCCAGGCCTCCCGGGCCCGGGCGACCTCCTCCGGCAGCTCCTGTTCCTCGTCCTCCGCGGCGAGTGAGGTCGAGCCGTTGCGCAGGGCGGTGACGAGCAGCCCGATGGCGGCGACCAGGATCGCCGCGGCGGCGACGGCCGCGAAGAACCACCCGGCCGCGACCATGCTGGCGCCGAAGGCGAGGGACGGGCTGACCGCCTTCAGGAGATAGCCGACCAGCAGGAAGATCACGGCGGCGGTGCCCGCGAGGAGCGGTGTCAGGACCGTGAGGACCGCCCCTATGCCGGCGCCGGGTCCGGTGGCCGACGAGGTGTCTCCGTACTGCTCGCCCTCCGGCACGGTCGCGCTCGCCGCGCGCAGCTCGGCGCGGGCCTTCACGTAGTGCTCGTACTCGGTGGCCGCCGACGCGGTGATCAGCGCCGTGGCGTCGAGCGCCATCGTGCGCAGCTGTTCGGTGTTGAGCCGGTCACCGACGCCCTCCAGGTCCGGGCGTTCCCGGGCGTGACGCAGGGCGTCACCCAGGATCCGCGCGTACTCGGGACCGTCCTCGGCCAGCAGGTGCGGAGCGCTTGTCATCTGCATCCCCCGATGCTCCGTCGGGCCCGGCTGCCCGGGTCGGCCGGGCGATCGGGCAGAAACGGAGGAGAGCCTGCCACTGATGAGCCGATGGTAGAGCGCCCACGGCACGGGGAGACAGGGTGTTTCCGTAAATAGGCCCGATGATCGGCGCGGTCCGATCGAAAAGCGTCTTCCCCGTCAGAGGTCAGCCATGCAGGGGGAGTTGGACGACCAGTAGCTTTCCGGCCATGGTCACCCCGCCGTCCATGGCGATGGCGAGCCCGTCGGCGTAGACGTGCGGGCCGTTCACCACCGGGCCCGAACCGTCCTCGCCGTCCTCCGTGCCGACCTCGCCCAGGAGATACGGAATCGGGCTGTGGCCATGGACGATGCGCTGCCCGCCGTACGTGGAGAGCAGCTCGCGCACCGCGTCGGCGCCCCCCTCGTCGCGGAAGGCGAACCGCTTGGTGAGCTTGCGGAAGAGGTCCCAGCACTCGTCGGCGTCGTTGCGCGTGAGGATGGCGGTAATCGTGTCGTTGACGTCCTCGATGGTGGACCCGTAGTCGAGGTAGGCCGTCGTGTCGGAGTGCATCAGCAGATGCCCGTCCTCCTCGACGACCGCGTCGAGCCGGGACATCCACTGGAGGTGCACGTCCTGGAGGCGGTCCATGTCGCTCTTCTGGCCGCCGTTGAGCAGCCAGGCGGCCTGGAAGGTGGCGGTGCCGGCTCCGGAGTTGACGGGGGTGTCGGAGAACCGCTTGGCACCGATGAGGAGCAGCTCGTGATTGCCCATCAGGGCTTTGCAGTAGCCGCCCGCGGCCGCCGCCTCCGCGGAGAGCCGCATGACGAGGTCGATGACGCCGATGCCGTCGGGGCCGCGGTCGGTGAAGTCGCCCAGGAACCAGAGCCGGGCGTCTCCCGCGGCCCAGTTGCCGTCGCCGTCGATGAGGCCCTGGGCGGCGAGGGCGGCCACCAGCTCGTCCAGATAGCCGTGGACGTCGCCGACGACGTAGAGCGGGCCGCGGCCCTCGCCGCTGTCGGGGCGCGCTTCGGGGATGGCCTGGATCTTGACGGTGTCGCCGCGGTTGATGACGGGGAGGTCGCGTTCGGTGGGGGTGTACCCCTCCGGGGGCTCGTCACCGACGGCCGCGTTGCCGGGGTGGGGCGGTTCGGTGGCCGGCGGCGCGGGGGGCGTGAGCGGGTGCGACGGGGGTACGACGGTGTGCGGCGCGGGCGGCTGCGCGGGCGCGGTCGGCTCCGGCGCGTGCGGAGGTGGTGTCGGGGGCGGCACCGCGCCTGGCGCCTGGGGCGGTACGGGCGTCCGCGCATACGGCGGAACCCGGAAGTCACGCAACGTCGCCGTCCGCACCACGGGTTCCTGACCGGCCCCCTGAGTCATCGACCCCTCCACCACCGTCGCGCCGCCGTACACCTGACGGTCCTGCCTGGCAGAGGTGGTCCGCGGTGTCGTGCGCCCATCATAGGAATGCGGATCGATCTGTGTGACGCACCAGGGGTGGTGAATCCGGGCGCACGTACGGTTCACCGGCCGATTGGTCCGAAAAGAGGCGATCAGTCCCTGCTGGGGGAGCGCGGCGCGCTGACCGTGGTGCGCGGCGGGCGCCGTTGCGAAGAGGTCCGGACGATGAGCTCCGTCGGTATCACCTGCTCCACCGGACCGTCGTGCTCGACCCCTTCGATGGCGTCGATCAGGAGCTGGACGACGGCGGTGCCGATGTGGCGGGGCTTCAGCGAGAGCGTCGTGATGGGCGGCTCCGTGGCCGCGTACACGGTGGATTCGCTGCAGCAGACCAGCAGCAGGTCGTCGGGGACGCGCAGACCGTAGCGCCGGGCGGCCGCGAGGAGGTCGGTGCCGTTGGGGTCGAAGAGGCCGTAGACCGCGTCGGGGCGGTCCGGGCGGGCGAGCAGCCGGTCGGCGGCGACCGCGCCCGCGCACGGGTCGTGCGCCGGGTAGGACTCGTAGACGGGGTCCTGGCCGACTCGCTCGCACCAGTGGAGGTAGGCGGTGGTGGAGAGCCGGGTGTACGTGTCGGTGGTGGTGCCGGTCAGCAGGCCGATGCGGCGGGCCCCGGCGGCGGCGAGGTGGTCGAGGAGGTCGAGCACGGCGGCCCGGTGGTCGTTGTCGACCCAGGCGGTGACGGGGAGCGCCCCGGCGGGTCGGCCGTCCGAGACGACGGGGAGCCCCTGGCGGACGAGTTCGGTGACGACCGGGTCCTGGTCGGAGGGGTCGATGACGACGGTGCCGTCGAGCGCGACGTTCGACCAGACGTCGTGGCGGGAGGTGGCGGGGAGGATGACCAGGGCGTAGCCCCGGGCGAGCGCCGCCGAGGTCGCGGCTCTCGCCATCTCCGCGAAGTACGCGAATTCGGTGAAGGTGAAAGGTTCATCCCCGTACGTGGTCACGGTCAGGCCGATCAGCCCCGACTTGCCGGTACGGAGGGTTCGGGCCGCTGCGGAGGGGCGGTAGCCCAAGCGCTCTGCGACCTCGCGGACATGGCTGCGGGTGGCGTCCGGGAGCCTGCCCTTGCCGTTGAGCGCGTCGGAGACGGTCGTGATCGAGACTCCGGCCGCGGCGGCCACGTCACGGATGCCCGCCCGTCCTGGCCGGCCGCCGCGCCGGGGGGTCTCCGTCCGGCTCACCTGGTGCTTCCCTGCTGCTGTCATGGCGAGCCGATAGTAGGGCTCCGAGGGGCGGTCGGTCCGGTCGCATATGCACCCTCAGGCAGGCACGTTTCTGCAAGGTGATTACCCATCATATCCCTTGTAATGCGAGGCTGTTGGCGGGATCGACTTTGGTGTATCAGGTGGGGACGGCTGGCTGCCTGCTGAATGGTCGATGTCTCGAAGAGGTCTCAACTCACCACTTCGGGGGACGCGCGCCACGGCGTGAGACATGGGCGCGCGCCGGGACCGAAAACGCTCCCCCCTGGAAGACTCCCCGGACGGGCGCCCAGAAGACCCCGTGCAGACTGCGGAGAGGCCTGGGGGCGGACCATTCCCGGCACTGCGGGAGATTCCGCTCCCGGCCCATTCGCAGCGGCGCCCAATCCTCATAAGGTGTGCAGTATTGCTGTGAACGGACGGTCGAGGAGGACCTGCGGTGAGCGAGACGAGCCCCAAGCTGCGCGCCGAGCTGGACGGCGTTCCCGCCTATGTGCCGGGCAAGCCGGCGGCGGCCGGTGGACCGGTCGCGTACAAGCTGTCCTCCAACGAGAACCCCTACCCGCCGCTGCCGGGGGTCCTGGAGTCGGCGCTCGCCGCGGCGGGCAGCTTCAACCGCTACCCGGACATGGCGTGCACCGGGCTGATGAACGAGCTGGCCGACCGCTTCGGGGTGCCGGTCTCGCACCTGGCGACCGGCACCGGATCGGTGGGGGTGGCCCAGCAGCTGCTGCAGGCGACCTCGGGCCCGGGTGACGAGGTCATCTACGCCTGGCGCTCCTTCGAGGCGTACCCGATCATCACGCAGGTGAGCGGCGCGACCTCGGTGAAGGTCCCGCTGGCCGACGGCGAGGTGCACGACCTCGATGCGATGGCGGAGGCGATCACCGACCGGACCCGGTTGATCTTCGTCTGCAACCCGAACAACCCCACCGGGACCGTGGTGCGCCGGGCCGAGCTGGAGCGGTTCCTGGACCGGGTGCCCAGCGATGTGCTGGTGGTGCTCGACGAGGCGTACAAGGAGTTCATCCGCGACGCCGAGGTGCCCGACGGCATTGATATCTACCGGGACCGCCCCAATGTGGCGGTGCTGCGGACCTTCTCCAAGGCGTACGGGCTGGCCGGGCTGCGGGTCGGGTTCGCCGTGGCCCATGAGCCGGTGGCCGCCGCGCTGCGGAAGACCGCGGTCCCCTTCGGCGTCAGCCAGCTCGCCCAGGATGCGGCGGTCGCCTCGCTGCGCGCCGAGGACGAGCTGCTGGGCCGGGTCGGCTCGCTGGTCTCCGAGCGGGGCCGGGTGAGCGAGGAGCTGGTGCGCCAGGGCTGGACCGTGCCGGAGTCGCAGGCCAACTTCGTCTGGCTGCGCCTGGGCGAGCGGACCCTCGACTTCGCGGGCGCCTGCGAGCGGGCCGGTGTGGTGGTGCGCCCGTTCAAGGGCGAGGGCGTACGGGTCACGATCGGCGAGAGCGAGGGCAACGACCTCTTCCTGAAGACGGCGGAGGCGTTCCGCGCGGAGCTGTAGCGGTAGGCGCCCGCCGTGGCGCTCCTGTGCTCCGGTGCACCCGTCGTGGTGCTCCTCTGACCGGTGTGCCCGTCGCGGCGCACCGACGGCCGGTGGCCCCGGACCTCGAACGACGAGGTCCGGGGCCTTTCGCATGGGCTTCTGGCTTGTTCCTGCGGGCCGGGGCCGAGAAGGGGTACCCCCGGCGAAGGGTCCGAAAGTGTGTGCGCCATAATTGCTTGTGAATGTGAACGCGTTCACAAGCGTGCCCCGTTTGCCCGTGATCCAGGGGATTGGCGGGGCGAAGTGCCCGGTGCGACCACGGAGACGTGGTGTCACCACGGCGACGTAAGGAGAAAGACGACGTGGACCTCGCTCTGGCGCCGGAGACCTTGGCGCGATGGCAGTTCGGCATCACCACCGTCTACCACTTCCTCTTCGTTCCGCTGACGATCTCGCTCGCCGCGCTCACCGCCGGCCTGCAGACCGCCTGGGTGCGGACGAACAACGAGAAGTACCTCAGAGCGACCAAGTTCTGGGGCAAGCTGTTCCTGATCAACATCGCCATGGGCGTCGTGACGGGCATCGTCCAGGAGTTCCAGTTCGGCATGAACTGGTCGGACTACTCGCGCTTCGTCGGTGACATCTTCGGCGCCCCGCTCGCCTTCGAGGCGCTGATCGCCTTCTTCTTCGAGTCCACCTTCATCGGACTGTGGATCTTCGGCTGGGACCGGCTGCCGAAGAAGATCCACCTCGCCTGCATGTGGATGGTCTCGCTGGGCACGATCCTCTCCGCCTACTTCATCCTGGCGGCCAACTCCTGGATGCAGCACCCGGTCGGCTACCGCATCAACGAGGAGCGCGGGCGGGCGGAGCTCACCGACTTCTGGCGAGTGCTCACGCAGGACACCGCGGTCACCCAGTTCTTCCACACCATCACGGCGGCCTTCCTGGTCGGCGGGGCGTTCATGGTCGGCATCGCCGCCTTCCACCTGGCGCGCAAGAAGCACATCCCCGTGATGCGGACCTCGCTGCGGCTGGGCCTGGTCACGGTCGTCATCGCCGGACTGCTCACCGCGGTCAGTGGCGACATGCTCGCCAAGGTGATGTTCCGGCAGCAGCCGATGAAGATGGCCGCTGCCGAGGCGCTCTGGGACGGCCAGGACCGCGCACCCTTCTCGATCTTCGCCTACGGGGACGTCAGCGAGGGCCACAACTCCGTCGAGATCTCGCTCCCCGGGGTGCTCTCCTTCCTCGCCAACAGCGACCCCAACTCGCATGTCCCGGGCATCAACGACATCAACAGGACGCTGGAGGAGAAGTACGGCCCCGGCGACTACCGGCCCAACATCCCGGTGGCGTTCTGGAGCTTCCGCTGGATGATCGGCTTCGGGATGGCCTCCTTCGGCCTGGGCCTCCTGGGGCTCTGGCTGACCCGGAAGAGGTTCCTGCTGCCACCGGCGATGCGGACCGGTGAGGACGAGGTGCCGAACCTGGTCCTCTTCCGGAACAAGGCGCTCAGCCCGAAGCTCACCAAGCTCTACTGGCTCACCGCGCTCTGGACGCTGCTCTTCCCGCTCATAGCCAACTCCTGGGGCTGGATCTTCACCGAGATGGGCCGCCAGCCCTGGGTGGTCTACGGGGTGCTCCAGACCCGGGACGGGGTCTCCCCCGGTGTGTCGCAGGGCGAGATCCTCACCTCGATGATCCTCTTCACCCTCATCTACGCGATCCTCGCGGTCATCGAGGTCAAGCTGCTCGTGAAGTACATCAAGGCCGGGCCGCCGGAACTCACCGAATCCGACCTCAACCCGCCCACCCGGATCAACGGCCACGACGACGAAGACGCCGACCGGCCCATGGCCTTCTCGTACTGAGAGCACAGGAGCTGAGAGATGGAACTCCACGACATCTGGTTCGTGCTCATCGCCGTCCTCTGGATCGGCTACTTCTTCCTGGAGGGGTTCGACTTCGGTATCGGGGTCCTCACCAAGCTGCTCGCCCGCGACCGCAAGGAGCGGCGGGTCCTGATCAACACCATCGGGCCCGTCTGGGACGGCAACGAGGTCTGGCTGCTCACCGCGGGCGGCGCGACCTTCGCGGCCTTCCCCGAGTGGTACGCCACGCTGTTCTCCGGCTTCTACCTGCCGCTGCTGATCATCCTGCTCTGCCTGATCGTGCGCGGCGTCGCCTTCGAGTACCGGGCCAAGCGGACCGGAGAGCGGTGGCAGACCAACTGGGAGACCGCGATCTTCTGGACCTCGCTGATCCCCGCCGTGCTCTGGGGGGTGGCCTTCGGGAACATCGTGCGCGGCGTGAAGATCGACGCCGAGATGGAGTACGTCGGCAACTTCTTCGACCTGCTCAACCCGTACGCGATCCTCGGCGGGCTCGCCACGCTCTTCCTCTTCACCTTCCACGGCGCGGTGTTCGCCGCGCTCAAGACGGCCGGGGACATCCGGGGCCGGGCACGCGCCCTCGCCATCAAGCTGGGCCTGGCCACAGCGGTGCTCGCACTCGGCTTTCTGCTCTGGACCCAGGCCGCGAGCGGTGACCGCTGGAGCCTGGTGGCGCTGATCGTGGCGGTGGTGGCCCTGGTGGCGGCGATCGGCGCCATCGCCAAGGGGCGTGAGGGCTGGTCGTTCGCCTACTCCGGGCTGACGATCGTGGCGGCCGTGGGCATGCTGTTCCTGACGCTCTTCCCGAACGTCATGCCGTCCTCGCTGGACGAGGCGTGGAACCTCACGGTCACCAACGCCTCTTCCACGCCGTACACGCTGAAGATCATGACCTGGTGCGCCGGTATCGCCACACCCATGGTGCTGCTGTACCAGAGCTGGACGTACTGGGTGTTCCGCAAGCGGATCGGCACTCAGCACATCGCGGACGCGCACTGATCCGCACCGGCCTCGCCGGGTCGTGTTCCACGTGAAACACGACTTCTCCGTGAGTCACGACCCGGCCCGCTCCGTCGACCCTGCTGGGGGATGTTTCACGTGAAACCGATCGACCCGCGTCTGCTGCGGTACGCCCGGGCCACCCGCCTCTTCCTGGCGGCCGTGGTGGCGCTCGGTCTGGTGGGCGCCGCCCTGGTGATCGCCCAGGCGATGCTCATCGCGGAAATCGTGGTGGGCGGGTTCGAGGACGGGCTCACGGTCGCCCAGCTCCGTACCCCGCTGCTCCTGCTCGCGGCGGTCGCCGCCGGGCGTGCCCTGGTCGCCTGGCTCACCGAGCTGGCGGCCCACCGGGCGAGCGCGGCGGTGAAGTCCGAGCTGCGCGGCCGACTCCTGGAGCGGGCCGCGCAGCTGGGTCCCGGCTGGCTGAGCGGCCAGCGCACCGGCTCCCTGGTGGCGCTGGCGACGCGCGGGGTCGACGCGCTCGACGACTACTTCGCTCGCTATCTTCCGCAGCTCGGGCTCGCGGTCGTCGTGCCAGTGGCGGTACTGGCCCGGATCGTCACCGAGGACTGGGTGTCGGCGGCGATCATCGTGGTCACCCTGCCGCTCATCCCCCTCTTCATGATCCTGATCGGCTGGGCCACCCAGTCCCGGATGGACCGGCAGTGGCAGCTGCTCTCCCGGCTCTCCGGGCACTTCCTCGATGTCGTCGCCGGGCTCCCGACGCTCAAGGTCTTCGGCCGGGCCAAGGTCCAGGCAGAGTCGATCCGCTCCATCACCACGCAGTACCGGCGGGCCACCCTGCGCACTCTGCGGATCGCCTTCCTCTCCTCGTTCGCCCTGGAGCTGCTGGCCACCCTGTCGGTCGCCCTGGTCGCCGTCACCATCGGGATGCGGCTGGTGCACGGGGACCTCGACCTCTACACCGGTCTGGTGGTCCTGATCCTGGCTCCGGAGGCGTATCTGCCGATCCGCCAGGTCGGGGCGCAGTACCACGCGGCGGCGGAGGGACTTTCAGCCGCCGAGGAGATCTTCGCGGTCCTGGAGTCCGAGCCCCGGGCGTCGGGCGCCGAGGAGGTCCCGGACTCGACGCGCCTGGAGCTGGAGGGCGTGACCGTACGCCATGAAGGCCGCACCGAGCCGTCCTTGGACGCCGTCTCGCTGACCGTCGAGCCCGGGGAGACCGTTGCCCTGGTCGGGCCGAGCGGCGTCGGCAAGTCCACCTTGCTCACTGTGGTCCTGGGGTTCGCCGTACCCGATGAGGGGCACGTCCGGGTCGGCGGGCGGGACCTCGCGGAGCTGGACCCGGAGCGGTGGCGGAGCCGGATCGCCTGGGTCCCGCAGCGACCGCACCTCTTCGCCGGGACGATCGCGGAGAACGTCCGCCTCGCCCGGCCCGACGCCGACGACGAGGCGGTGGTGGCGGCGCTGCGGGAGGCGGGGGCGTACGACTTCGTCGCGGAGCTGCCCGACGGGGTGCGAACCCGGCTGGGCGAGGACGGGGCCGGGCTCTCCGCCGGCCAGCGCCAGCGCCTCGCCCTGGCCCGGGCGTTCCTGGCGGACCGGCCCCTGCTGCTCCTGGACGAGCCGACCGCGAGCCTGGACGGCGAGACGGAGGCGGGGATCGTCGAGGCCGTACGGAGACTGGCGGCGGGCCGGACCGTTCTGCTGGTGGTCCACCGCCCGGCCCTGCTGGCGGTGGCGGACCGGGTGGTGGCGCTGGAGCCGCGCGCGGTGGACGCCCCCGGGACTGCCGCGACTTCCGCGCCCGGCCTGCCCGTTCCGCAGCCCCTCGCGGGCGGTGAACTGCTGGACGCGCGTCCCCCCGGGGACGTATTGGAGGCTGCCGATCTGCTGGAGCCCGCCGACGCGGACGCGGCCCCCGGTACCGAACTGCTGCGGGAGACCGAGGCCCGCCCCGGACGGACCCTCGCCCGGATCCGCGAGGCGGCGGGCGCCCAGCGCGGGCAGCTGGCACTGGCGCTGCTGCTGGGCAGCCTCGCTGTCGGATCGGCCGTGGGGCTCATGGCCGTGTCCGGCTGGCTGATCTCCCGCGCCTCCGAACAGCCGCCGGTCCTCTACCTGATGATGGCCGTCACCGCGACGCGTGCCTTCGGTATCGGCCGGGCGGTGTTCCGGTACGCGGAGCGCCTGGTCTCCCACGATGCCGTCCTCAAGCTGCTGGCCGAACTGCGGGTGGCGGTCTACCGGGGCCTTGAACGGGTCGCCCCCGCCGGGCTGCGCACGGTGCGCCGGGGCGACCTGCTCTCCCGACTCGTCGCCGACGTGGACGCGCTCCAGGACTACTGGCTGCGCTGGCTGCTGCCCGCCGGGACCGCGCTCACCGTCTCGGTGGCCGCCGCCGGGTTCACCGGCTGGCTGCTGCCCGAGGCGGGCGTGATCCTGGCGGTCGGGCTGCTGGTCGCCGGGGTCGGGGTGCCGCTGGTGAGCGGTGCCGTCGCCCGCCGTACGGAGCGTCAGCTGGCGCCCGCCCGCGCCGCCCTGGCCACCCGGGTCACCGATCTCCTCGGCGGCACGGCCGAGCTGACCGTTGCCGGAGCCCTCCCGGCCCGGCAGGCGCACATGCGGGCCGCCGACGGTCTGCTCACCCGGATCGCCTCCCGCGCGGCCACCGCGACGGCCCTCGGCGGCGGGCTCTCCGCCCTGGTCTGCGGGCTGACCGTGGTCGCCGCCGCGGCCGTCGCCGTCCCCGCCGTGAACGACGGGCGCCTCTCCGGCGTCGCGCTCGCGGTGCTGGTGCTCACCCCGCTCGCCGCCTTCGAGGCCGTCGCCGGGATGCCGCTCGCGGTGCAGTACCGCCAGCGGATCCTGCGGAGCGCGGAGCGCGTGTACGAGGTGCTCGACGCCCCCGTTCCCGTACAGGAGCCCGCGTCCCCGGCCGATCCGCCCGCCACCCCCTTCCCACTGGAGGTACGGGGTCTTTCGGCCCGCTACCCGGGGGCGGACCACGATGCGCTGGAGTCGCTCGACCTGACGCTGGTGCCCGGCCGCCGTATCGCGGTCGTCGGCCCCTCCGGCTCGGGCAAGACGACGCTCGCACAGGTGCTCCTGCGCTTCCTGGACGCGTCCTCGGGGACGTACCGCCTGGGCGGTGCGGAGGTGGCCGGGCTGGAGGGCGACACCGTACGGCGCTCCGTCGGCCTGTGCGCCCAGGACGCCCACGTCTTCGACAGCTCGATCCGGGAGAACCTGCGCCTCGCCCGCACCGGAGCGACCGACGCCGAACTGGACGAGGCGCTCTCCCGGGCCCGACTGCTGGAGTGGGTCCGCTCGCTGCCCCAGGGGCTCGACACTCCGGTGGGCGAGCACGGCGCCCGGCTGTCCGGCGGTCAGCGCCAGCGTCTCGCCCTGGCCCGGGCGCTGCTGGCCGACTTCCCGGTCCTCGTCCTGGACGAGCCGGCCGAGCATCTGGACCTGGCGACCGCCGACGCGCTCACCGCCGACCTGCTGGCGGCGACCGAGGGACGGACGACCGTCCTGATCACGCACCGGCTGGCCGGTGTCGAGGCCGTCGACGAGGTGCTCGTACTCGACGCGGGCCGGGTGGTGCAGCGCGGACCGTACGCGGAGCTGGCAGCCGAGGAGGGGCCACTGCGCCGCATGCTGGAGCGGGAGGCGGAGACGGCGGGGGCGGGGGCCTGAGGGGTGGGTGCCGGGTGCGGCGGGGCGCCGAGTGGGGCCCGGTACCGAGCCCGGTGGGAATCGAGCACGGGAAAATCCGACTTTCCTAGCCAATCTCAACTAATTAGGCTCAGATCATGGCAGAGCCGGACCCGCAGGACTCACTCGATGCCGCCACGCAGGCCACCCGCAGCCTGCAGGGCCTCTCCACCGAGCTGACGGCACGGGTCCCGCAGCTCCTGGAGGCGATGCGTTCGATCGGTACGGGGCTGGAGCTGCACTCCACCCTGGACCGCATCTGTGCGACGGCGGCGGAGCTGGCCCACGCCCGGTACGCCGCCATCGGCGTCGTCGACGAGTCGGGTGAAGGCCTCTGCGACTTCATCACCCATGGGGTCTCCGAGGAGGCCGCCCAGGCGATCGGACGCAGACCCGACGGCCACCGGGGCCTGCTGGGCGCGCTGATCCGTGACCCCGAACCCGTACGGCTGGCGGACCTGGCCGAGGATCCGCGCTCCGCCGGATTCCCGCCCGGCCATCCGCAGATGCGGACCTTCCTCGGGGTGCCGATCCGGGTCCAGGGGGAGATCTTCGGCAACCTCTATCTGACCGAGAAGGAGGATGGCGGCGAGTTCAGCGACTACGACCTGCACATGGTGCGGGTCCTCGCCACCGAGGCGGGGATCGCCATCGGCAACGCCCGGCTGTACGAGGCGGCGCGGCAGCGGGAGCGCTGGATCGACGGTTCGGTGGCGGTGACCACCGCCCTCCTCTCGGGCGGGGACGCGGACGACGCGCTCTCCGTCGTCGCCGAACAGGCCCGCCATCTCGCGGACTCCGCCGCCGGGATCGTGCTGCTGCCCACCGCGGACGGCGGGCTGGAGATCGTCGCGGTCTCCGCGGACGACCCCTCGTCCTCGCTCGGGGTGATCATCCCGGCCCGCTCATCGGTGGTGGCGAAGCTGCTGGCCGGGGAGGCGGTCTTCATCGACGACTCGGCCACCGACAGCCGGATGGTCACCAGACTGGCCGGCCTGTTCGGGCCGAGCATGCTGCTGCCGCTGCAGAGCGGGGGCCGGGTGCTCGGCGCCCTGGCGACCCCCCGGACGCGAGGCGCGCCCCCCTTCAGCCGGGCCGAGCGGACGCTCGCCGCCCAGTTCGCCTCGCAGGCGGCCCTGGCGCTGATGATGGCCGAGGCGCAGCGGGACCGGGAGCGGCTCGCGGTCTACGAGGACCGCGACCGGATCGCCCGTGACCTGCACGACCTGGTCATCCAGCGGCTCTTCGCCACCGGGATGATGCTGGAGAGCGCCCAGCGCCGCTCGGTCGTCCCCGAGGTGCGGACAGGGGTGGGCCGGGCGGTCGACGAGCTGGACGTGACCATCCAGGAGATCCGTACCGCCATCTTCGCGCTCCAGCAGGAACCGGCCGAGGCCCCCTCGGGGCTCCGCACCCGCGTCCTGCGGGAGATCAACATGGCGGCGGTCCCTCTCGGTTTCAAGCCCTCGCACCGTTTCCTGGGCGCTGTGGACTCGCTCGTCGGGGAGCTGACCGGCAAGAACCTGGTCGCCGCGTTGCGCGAGGCGCTGTCCAACGCCTTCCGGCACTCCGGGGCCTCGGTGATCGACGTGGTGGTGGACGCCACGGCGACCCTGCCGGACGGCCGGGCCGCGGTGCGTCTGTCGGTGGCGGACGACGGGGTGGGCATCCCGGAGGGCGGGCGCCGCAGCGGTCTGCGGAACCTGGCCCGCCGGGCGGAGTCGCTGGGCGGGGCGAGCTGGTTCGGCCCGGGGACCGGGGAGGACGGGGGCGGGACGACGGTGGTGTGGGAGGCACCGCTGTGAGTCGTACGCGAACGGCCGCCGGGCGGAGGCTGAGGCGAGGCGCAGGGGAACGGCCGTCGATGCCAACGGCGGGTGGCGTCAGCGGGCGGCGAGGATCCGCTCGATGACCACCGCCACGCCGTCCTCCTCGTTGGTGAGGGTCTGCCCCGTAGCGGCGGCCCGGGCGGCGGGGTGGGCGTTGCCCATCGCGTACGACGTACCGGCCCAGCCGAGCATCTCGACGTCGTTGGGCATGTCACCGAAGGCGACCACCTCGGCGGCGGAGATGCCCCGCTCGGTGCAGCAGGCGGCGAGCGTACTGGCCTTGGAGACCCCGAGCCCGCTGACCTCCAGCAGGGCGGAAGGGCTGGACCGGGTGATGGCGGCCTGCTCCCCGGCCACCGTGCGCGCCAGGGCGAGGAAGGCGTCGGGGGGCATCTCGGTGTGGTGCGCCAGGAGCTTGACCACGGGGGCACCCTCCCCGGGCACGTCCTCGTGCAGCAGCTTCTCCGCGAGGGCGACGGCGGCGCCCGGGTCCAGGTGGAAGGGCGGGTAGGCGGGCTCGTAGTTGATGCCGGTGGTCAGCTCGATGGCGAAGGAGGTGCCGGGGGCGCAGTCGCGCAGGCTGTGCACGACGTGGAGGGCGGCGTCGCGCTCCAGCGCCCGCACGGTGAGCAGTTCGCCGTCGGCCCGCAGGTCGGTGACCACGGCACCGTTGGCGCAGATCGCCAGTCCGTGGCTCTGCACATGGGCGCTGACGACGTCCATCCACCGGGCCGGCCTGCCGGTGACGAAGAAGACCTCGATCCCGGCCTCCTCGGCGGCCGTGAGCGCGGCGACGGTGCGTGCCGAGAGCGTCTTGTCGTCACGCAGCAGGGTGCCGTCGAGGTCGGTCGCGATCAGCCGCGTGACGGCAGGGAGAGGCGTATCGGTAGCTGAGGTCACCCCGCCATTCTCGCCCACCGAGGCGCACGTGCGTGCGGAGGGGCGCACATGTGAGTGGGCGCGCCGCTGAGCTGCGGAACATTCCCCAGGCATATGTCAAAGGGCTACGGGAGCGGCGGCGCGGGCCGCGACGGCCGTAGGCTCGGGTCCATGACCTTGCGCCTGAGCACCGTGATCCTGCCCGTCGACCGCTGGCACGAGGGGGGCCGCGACCGCTGGCGGCGGGCGGAGGAGCTGGGCTTCCACACCGCCTACACCTACGACCACCTGTCCTGGCGCAGCTTCCGCGACCGGACGTGGTTCGGCGCGCTCCCCACGCTCACCGCCGCCGCGACGGCCACGCAGCGCCTGCGCCTGGGCACGCTGGTCACCTCACCGAACTTCCGCCACCCGGTGACCCTGGCCAAGGAGCTGATCTCCCTGGACGACATCTCCGGGGGCCGGATCACCCTCGGCATCGGCGCCGGGGGCAGCGGATTCGACGCCACCGCGCTGGGGCAGGAGGCCTGGACCCCCAGGGAGCGTGCCGACCGCTTCGGTGAGTTCGTCCCGCTCCTTGACCGACTGCTCACCGAGGGCGCCGTGAGCGAGCGGGGAACGCACTACTCCGCCCTGGAGGCCCGCAACATCCCGGGCTGCGTCCAGCGCCCCCGGCTCCCCTTCGCGGTCGCCGCGACGGGCCCGCGCGGTCTGCGGCTGGCTGCCCGGTACGGGCAGGCGTGGGTGACGACGGGCGACCCGAAGCTGTACGAGGAGGGCACCCCGGAGCAATCGGTGCAGGCCCTCCGTGAACAGGGCGAGAGGCTGGAGGCCGCCTGTCAGGAGACCGGCCGGGACGCCTTTGAACTGGACCGCATCCTGCTCACCGGCTTCACCCCCGACCGCAACGCCCCGCTGGAGTCGGTGGACGCCTTCGTCGACTTCGCGGGCCGCCATGCGGAGCTGGGCTTCACCGAGATCGCCGTCCACGCCCCGATCCCGGACTCCGACTTCGACACGGACCCGGCGGTCTACGAGCGCATCGCGACCGAGGCGCTCGCGCAGCTGACCTGAGAGTCGGCGGTCGGTACGAGGAGCACGCGGCGGCTCACTCGCGACCGGGCCGCGCGGCGGCTCACCCGCGCAGCCGCAGGAACTCCGGTGGTACGGCGTCGGCGAGCCAGACTCCGTTGGCGCTGACCCGGAAGACATGGCCGGCCCGGTGCATGGCGCCCGCGTCCACCGCGAGGACCAGGGGGCGGCCGCGGCGGGCGCCGACCCGGGTGGCCGTCTCGCGGTCGGGCGAGAGGTGGACGTGGTGGCGGGCCATGGGGCGCAGGCCCTCGGCCCGGATCGCGTCCAGCGCCCGGGCGACCGTGCCGTGGTAGAGGTATGCCGGTGGCTCGGCGGGTGGCAGGTCCAGGTCGATGGTGACCGTGTGGCCCTGAGCGGCGCGGATGCGGTCGCCGTCCACCGTGAAGCGGCGCTTGTCGTTGGCGGCGACGACATGGTCCAGTTCGGCACGGGTGATGGGGAAACCGTGCCGGGCCGCCGCACTCAGCAGCGTCTCGACAGCCACCCAGCCGTTCTCGTCGAGCGCGATCCCGATGCGCTCCGGCTGGTGGCGCAGATGCTTCGAGAGGTACTTGGACACCTTGACGGTGTGGCGCTCGTCCATCCCGCCAGAGTGCCCGCAGGCGGATCATCGGTGCATCCGGATTTCCTACAGGGTTCTTTTCGGATTCCTTCGCATTGACGTTTGATCCACAACCAACTCAGGTTATCCACAGGGGCATTCGACTGCTCTGTGGACAAGTGGTGGGTGTTTTAGTCGTTTTCGTCAATTTTGTTTCCTATGGCGTGAGATGAGGCGAGAGCGTCCAAAGTGCGTGCTTGTATCTCGCGTTCGGCAGCGGCTGTGACGAAGGCCGCCACCTGGTCGGCGCCAACCAGCTCCTGGATGGCCTGTGTTGTGCGGAGCGGGAGCAGCACCGGACGGGTCTCACCCCCCTCGGTGGCGCTCTCCTGGGCGCCGAGGTGACGGTGCAGATGACGGGTGGCGAACTTGCGCATGGCGCGGGCCAGTTCGGCGTCGACCGTCTGCTGCGCGAGCGGCCGGAGGCGGCGCACCATCGACGCCGCCTCGGCCGCGTCGGAGTCGGTGGGCGGGCGGTGGCCCAGGTAGCGGGCGAAGACGTGCTCGGTGGTGAACTCCAGGAAACCGGAGGCAATGTGCTCGACCTGGCCGCGAAGTTCCTTGAGATGAGCGGCGATAGCGAGCAGGGGAACACCCGCCGCATGCAACTCAACTGCCACCGCCAGTTCTTGCGGACTCGGTACGAGGAACTCGTCGGCCTTGCCCGCTACGCGCTCCAGCACCCCCAGCGCCACCGCCTCCGCGATCGCCTTGTCGTCCTGCGCGCCGCCGAACTTCGCGTCCAGCTCCGCACGGGTGATCCGGCCGGCCTCCTCGTCGGTCCAGGGGCCGTGCACCTCGGCGACCAGGCCGAGCACACCGCCCAGCCCCCGCCCCGAGTCCCACGCCTCCAGCAGCTCCTTGATGCTGGCCAGGGTGTACCCCCGGTCCAGCAGGTCCGCGATCTGGCGCAGTCGGGCCAGATGGGTCTCCCCGTACACATTGGCCCGGCCGCGCCGCTCGGGTGTCGGCAGCAGCCCCCGGTCCTGGTACGCCCTGATCGTGCGGACCGTGGCCCCGCTGGCGTGGGCCAGATCCTCGATCCGGTATTCGGCGCCGCGACCCTCTGCCGCAGGTGCCCCCGCCTCCCGCCCGGTCACAGCGGCGGCTTCACTCGGGCGAGCCGTCGCAGCGCTCCGGGGCTGAGCCGGGACAGCAACCGGGCGCCGCGCGCCTCCGGAGTCACCGGCACCACGGCACGGTTGCGGACGACCGCCTCCAGAACGGCGTCGGCGACCTTCTCCGGCGGGTAGTTGCGCCGCCCGTAGAGCCGGGTGGTCCGCTTCCGCAGCCGCTGCTCCTCCGCCGGGTCGGCCCCGGCGAAGCGGGTGGTGGCGGTGATGTTGGTGTTGACGATGCCGGGGCATATCGCGCTCACCCCGATCGACTTCTCCGCCAGCTCGGCCCGCAGGCACTCGCTCAGCATCAGCACGGCCGCCTTCGACGTGCTGTACGCGGGCAGGGCGCGGGAGGGCTGGAAGGCGGCCGCGGAGGCGGTGTTGACGATATGGCCGCCCTGGTTCCGGTCCGCCATCTGCTTGCCGAAGATCCGGCAGCCGTGGATGACGCCCCAGAGGTTGACGTCGAGGACCTGCTTCCACTCCTCGCTCGTGGTCTCCAGGAAGGAGCCGGAGAGCCCGATCCCGGCGTTGTTGACCAGGACGTCGACGATTCCGTACTCGGCGGCGACCCGGTCGGCCAGCTTCTCCATCGCCGCCTCGTCGCTGACGTCGACCGCCTCGCCCCAGGCCGCCGGCGCCCCGATCAGCCGGGCCAGCTCCGCCGTCCTGGCGGCCCCCTCCGCATCCCGGTCCACGGCCACCACCCGGGCGCCCGCCTCCGCGAACGCGAAGGCCGTGGCCCGCCCGATCCCGGAGGCCGCACCCGTCACCAGCACCAGCCGGCCGCCGAACCGCTCCGCGTACGGGCCCTTCGCCGCGGGCTGCTGGGCCGTGGGCCCCTCCTGGCCGCCCGCTTCGTTGGCGGCGGCGAACTCGTCGATCCACGAGGCCAGTTGGTCGGGCCGGGTGCGCGGGACCCAGTGCTTGGCCGGCAGGGACCGGCGCACCAGACGGGGGGCCCACTGCTCCAGGTCGTCGTAGAGCCGCTCGGAGAGGAAGGAGTCACCGGTCGGGGTGATGAGCTGGACCGGCGCGTGGGCGTAGGCGTCGGGGCGCGGCCTGCCCAGCCGGGCGCGGACGTTGTCCCGGTAGAGCCAGGCCCCGTGCGCCGCGTCGTCGGGCAGGGAGGCTGTCGGGTAGTCGCCGGCGGGCACCTTCTCCAGCCGCTGGAGGAGGCCGGGCCACCGCTTGCCGAGCGGCCCGCGCCAGGCCAGCTCCGGCAGCGCCGGGGTATGGAGCATGTACACATACCAGGACTTGGCTGCCTGGCCCAGCAGTTGGGCGACCCGGCGCGGGGTCGGCCGGGCCAACCGCTGCTTGATCCAGTGGCCGAAGTGATCCAGGGAGGGGCCGGACATCGAGGTGAACGAGGCGATCCGGCCCTCGGTCCGCCCGACGGTGACGAACTCCCACGACTGCACGGACCCCCAGTCGTGCCCGACCACATGGACCGGCCGGTCCGGGCTCACGGCGTCGATCACCGCGAGGAAGTCGTCGGTCAGCTTCTCCAGGGTGAATCCCCCGCGCAGCGGCTTCGGGGCCGTGGAACGGCCGTGGCCGCGTACGTCGTACAGCACGACGTGCCACTGCTCGGCCAGCCGCACGGCGACCTCGGACCAGACCTCCTTGCTGTCCGGATACCCGTGGACCAGCACCACCGTCGGCCGGTCCCCGTCCCCCAGCTCGGCGACGCACAGCTCGACGCCGCCCGTACGCACCCGGCGCTCACGCGCTCCCGGCAGATTCACGCCGCCACCTTCTCCTCGGCCCAGCGCCGCACGTGCGGCAGATCGTCGTCCAGCCAGAAGGCGCCCTGTTCGGGGTCCTCGGAGTCGGTGACGACCAGGATCTCCTCGAACTTCACGCCCGTACCCCGGAACCCGAGGTGGGGTTCGACCGCCCACAGCCCCGGCTGCGGGGGATGGTCGGAGAAGCGGTACGGACTCCAGAGCGGCGACCAGCCGTCCCGGTGGCCGTGCACCGCATCGCTCAGCAGCCCCTTGAGGGACTGCGTCCCGAACCCGAACACGTGGGGGGACCAACGCCGTTCGGCCACACGGTCCACCTTGTGGGCGATCACACCGAAGGGGTAGGCGCGGTGCCTGTTCGCGTACCCCTGGGCGGTCATGAGGCGTTCGACGTCCTCGTAGATCTCGCGGAGCGAACGGCGCTCGCGGACCTGGCGCAGGATCAGCTCGCGGTGCGCCTCCAGATCGGCGAGGAGCTTGTCGTGGAGCGGGTTGAGGCCGAGGCAGCCCGCGTAACCGATGTCGGCGGTGTACCCCTTGTGGACCGGGGCCATGTCCAGGATGAAGGGCATGCCCGGCTCCAGCCTCCGGTCGGTCGGGAAGAACTGGAGCGGCACCTTGAACCCGGCGAACGCCGTCCGGTCCCCGAACCAGGCGAAGGGCAGATGGAACCAGTCCCGCACGCCCCGCTTCCGCAGCCAGTCCCGCTGCATCCGGGCCGCCTCACGCTCGGTCACCCCCGGTCTGAGCTGACCGGCGACGGCCTCGGCGCAGGCATAGGCCAGGCGTTGCACTTCCCTGAACCCCCGCAGCTCCGGGGCGTTTTCGTCCTGCACTGCCGAGACCATGACACCGTCCGTTCCCTGCCGTGTGCGGTACGTGCCCGTAACGTGACACTGATGAATGTGACAATGTCCAGCGACTGCGTCAAGGGGTGTGCACGGTCTGTGGAAAACTCCGGCCGAGGGTGGACCGCCCCGCGCCGGGGGCCTCGGCGTCGCGTGCCCGGGGCACGGAACTCCTCCTTCGCGGGGTCCCCCTACGGGGCCGTACGCCTGGAGTCTGATGCCGATCCAGCCGTCAGGGCTGACGATCGCTGTGGCCCGCGCCACTACCGTCGTATCCGTGACTGCCGTTATCGCTACCGAAGCCCTGAGCAAGCGGTTCCCCCGGGTGACCGCGCTCGACCGGCTCACGTTGGACATCGGACCAGGTGTGACCGGTCTGGTGGGTTCCAACGGGGCCGGCAAGTCCACGCTGATCAAGATCCTGCTGGGCCTCTCCCCCGCCACCGAGGGCCGGGCCGCGGTGCTCGGGCTCGACGTGGCGACCAGCGGCGCCGCCATCCGGGAGCGGGTGGGGTACATGCCGGAGCACGACTGCCTGCCGCCCGACGTGTCGGCGACGGAGTTTGTCGTGCACATGGCTCGCATGTCGGGGCTGCCGCCGACCGCCGCCCGCGAGCGCACCGCCGACACCCTGCGCCACGTCGGCCTCTACGAGGAGCGCTACCGCCCCATCGGCGGCTACTCGACCGGCATGAAGCAGCGGGTCAAGCTGGCCCAGGCCCTCGTCCACGACCCCCAGCTGGTCCTCCTCGACGAGCCGACCAACGGCCTGGACCCGGTCGGCCGCGACGAGATGCTCGGCCTGATCCGCCGCATCCACACCGACTTCGGCATCTCCGTCCTGGTGACCTCGCACCTCCTGGGCGAGCTGGAGCGCACCTGCGACCACGTCGTCGTCATCGACGGCGGCGCCCTCCTGCGCTCCAGCTCCACCAGCGACTTCACCCAGATCACCACCACCCTCGCGGTGGAGGTGACCGACAGCGACGCCCACTCCGACGGCACCGACGCCCTGCGCAAGGTCCTCACCGGGGCCGGGGTCACCCTGCTCGGCCACGACGGGCTCGACACGGAAGGGCTGCCGGGCGCGGGCCACATCCTGCTCGTCGAGGCGACCGGCGAGGAGACCTACGACCTGGTCCGCGACAGCGTCGCCGGGCTCGGGCTCGGCCTGGTCCGCATGGAGCAGCGCCGCCACCAGATCGCCGAGGTCTTCCGCGGCGAACAGGGCGCGGCGCGCACCGGAGCCGCCCCGCCCCAGGCCGCCACCGCCGGGCCCGGCCCCGTACAGAAGGACGCCGGGGGCCCCGTACAGCAGCCGTCCGGAGGCCACGTACAGCAGGCCGCCACGCCGGGGCCGTACCAGCAGGAAGGGGAGCGGTCGTGATGAGCACCGAGACCAACGCCGCAGCCGGGCGCGAGACCTCCCGGATCCACAACATCGGCTACCGCTCCTACGACGGCCAGCGGCTCGGCCGGGCGTACGCCCGCCGCTCGCTCTACTCGCAGACCCTGCGCGGCTCCTTCGGACTGGGCCGTTCCGCCAAGTCCAAGGTGCTGCCCATGCTGCTGTTCGGCGTGATGGCCCTGGTCGCGGCGATCCTGGTCGCCGTCTCCATGGCCGCGCCCGACGCCACCAAGCTCGTCGTCAAGTACACGTCGTACGCGCTCTACATGCAGGCGGTCATCGGCCTCTTCATCGCCGCACAGGCCCCGCAGGCGGTCTCCAGGGACCTGCGGTTCAAGAGCGTCCCCCTGTACTTCTCGCGGCCGATCGAGCGCTCCGACTACGTCACCGCGAAGTTCGCGGCCACGGCGACCGCCCTCTTCATCCTCACCGGGGCGCCGCTGCTGATCCTCTATGTCGGCGCGCTGCTCGCCAAGTTCGACTTCGCGGATCAGACCAAGTGGTTCGGCCAGGGGCTGGTGTCGGTGGCGCTGCTGTCCGTGCTGTTCGCCGGGCTCGGCCTGGTGATGGCCGCCCTGACCCCGCGCCGGGGCTTCGGTGTGGCCGCGGTGATCGCGCTGCTGACCATTTCCTACGGGGCCGTCTCCACGGTCCAGGTCATCGCCTGGGAGACCGGTTCGCCCGGGGCCGTGGAGTGGCTGGGCCTCTTCTCACCGATCACCCTGATCAGCGGCGTACAGACCGCGTTCCTCGGCGCCACCTCCTCCTTCCCCGGAGGGGAAGGACTGGGGGCCGGGACGGGAGTGGTCTACCTGTTCGTTGTCCTCGCGCTCGTCGTCGGCTCGTACGCCGTCCTCATGCGCCGCTACCGGAGGGTCGGGCTGTGACCACCATCGAGATCGACCACACCTCGCGCTGGTTCGGCAATGTGGTCGCCGTCAACGACGTCTCCATGACGGTGGGCCCCGGGGTCACCGGGCTGCTCGGCCCGAACGGCGCCGGGAAGTCCACGCTCATCAACATGATGGGCGGATTCCTCGCCCCCTCGACGGGGAAGGTCACGCTCGACGGACAGCGGATCTGGCGCAACGAGAGCGTCTACAAGAAGATCGGCATCGTCCCCGAGCGGGAGGGGATGTACGACTTCCTCACCGGCAGGGAGTTCGTCGTCGCCAACGCCGAACTCCAGGGGCTGGGCGGGGCCGAGGCGCAGAGGGCGCTCGCCACGGTCCAGATGGAGTACGCGCAGGACCGCAAGATCTCCACGTACAGCAAGGGCATGCGCCAGCGCGTGAAGATGGCGTCCGCGCTGGTCCACGAGCCCTCGGTGCTGCTGCTGGACGAGCCGTTCAACGGGATGGACCCGAGGCAGCGGATGCAGCTGATGGAGCTGCTGCGGCGGATGGGCGCCGAAGGCCGTACGGTCCTGTTCTCCTCGCACATCCTGGAGGAGGTCGAACAGCTCGCCTCGCACATCGAGGTGATCGTGGCGGGCCGGCACGCGGCCTCCGGCGACTTCCGGAAGATCCGCCGTCTGATGAAGGACCGGCCGCACCGCTATCTGGTCCGCTCCAGCGACGACCGGGCGCTGGCCGCCGCGCTCATCGCCGATCCGTCGACGGCCGGCATCGAGGTCGACCTGACCGAGAAGGCCCTGCGCATCCAGGCCGTCGACTTCGGGCGCTTCACCGAACTGCTGCCGAAGGTCGCCCGGGAACAGGGCATCCGGCTGCTGACCGTCTCCCCGTCCGACGAGTCCCTCGAATCGGTCTTTTCCTACCTCGTAGCGGCCTGAGTAGTGGCCTGAAAGGAGCTGTGCACCGTCATGTACGACCCCACAGTCGCCCGGCTCACCTACCGGGCCCTGCTCGGCCGGCGCCGGGCCGCCATCCTGTTCGTCCTTCCCGCGCTGCTGCTCGTCATCGCGGCGGCGGTCCGCATGTTCGCCGGGGCCGACGACCAGGTCGCCGCCAACGTCCTCGGCGGGTTCGCCATCGCCACGATGGTCCCGTTGATCGGGGTGATCGCCGGGACCGGGGCGATCGGCCCCGAGATCGACGACGGCTCGATCGTCTACCTGCTGGCGAAGCCGGTGAAGCGGCCCACGATCATCTTCACGAAGCTGATCGTCGCCATCGCGGTGACCATGGTCTTCTCCGCCCTGCCGACCCTGCTCGCGGGGCTGATCCTCAACGGCAACGGGCAGCAGATCGCCGTCGCCTACACGATCGCCGCGCTGGTCGCCTCGATCGCGTACAGCTCGCTGTTCCTGCTGCTCGGCACGGTCAGCCGCCACGCGGTGGTCATCGGCCTGGTGTACGCGCTGGTCTGGGAGGCCCTCTTCGGCAGCCTGGTGCCGGGGGCGCGGACGCTCAGCGTCCAGCAGTGGTCCCTCGCGGTGGCCGAGAAGGTCGCCGGTCAGGGCATGGTCACCTCGGACGTGGGCCTGCCGCTCGCCACGGTCCTGCTGGCCGCCGTGACGGTGGCCGCCACCTGGTACGCCGGGCAGAAGCTGCGGGCGCTGAAGCTGGCCGGGGAGGAGTGAGCCCGCGCCAGGTCTGATCCCGGTGGCATCCCGTGCGACCCCCGTCCCTGTTCCTCAGGGGCGGGGGTTGTCGTATGAGCGGGACAACTGTGCGCGTAACCGTACGTTTATCGGGTCGTTGGGCAGGGTGCGTGGAGGCAACTGGAATCCGTGGCGTCGTAGCGTTCGTGAAATCGGGGTTAGCCGGACCCGGGTGAGGCTGGAGCCCACCGGTCCGGTCATCGAGTGAGTGGCAACCGTGAGCGTCCTCCACCCCTGCAGCCCGGGGTAGGGGCGCTCCCTTGTCGTTCCCTCGTACGGAAGGCATGCCCATGCCCACGGAAGTCGCCCTGCTCGAATCGCGCGCGCTGCGCGTCGAGCAGATGGGGCGCGTCGATGTCCTGGACAAGGTGAAGAGCCTTGTCACGCTCCCGGACGGAATTCACGTTCGCACAGAGGAGGTGGCACGTTACTTCGAAGTATCCACAACTTCGGTGCGAAGGCTCACCGATCGCCACCAGGAGGAGTTCACCGAGAACGGGCTGCGTGTGCTGCGCGGCTCTGAACTGCGATCCTTCCAGAGCGACATGGTGTCGCTATGGGGGAGGGAAGGAGAGGAAAGTTATCCACAGGCAGCTACTCAACTGCGCCTCTACACCCGCCGTACCGTCCTCAATGTTGCGTTGCTTCTTCGCGACAGCGACATCGCCCGCTGCGTCCGTACGTACCTCCTCGACGCCGAGGGGACGCTCCGGGCCGAGTACGCGGCGCTCGAGGCGAGGGTCACCCGGATCGAGAGCTGCCTCGTCGATGTCGGCCGGGCGCTCCAGGAGCTCGGGCCGGTGCTCTGCCGGATGTCGGAGCGGCTGGACGGTCTGGAGCGGAAGGTCGAGGCGACGCAGCAGCTGGTCGGGGCGATGAGCGTGCGGCTGTCGGATCTGTCGCAGGAGGTCGCGCGGATGGACGCCCGGTTCGACGCGCGCATGGCGGCCTTCGCGTATCAGCTGAGGGACCTGCGGCGCCGCACCGGGCGCCGTTGACCGCCGTCGCCCGACGGGAGGCGCCTTGACCTGACGGGAGGCGCCGTCAAAAGGCCCTGCCCGCCGCCCCGGACATCCGGTGGCGGCGGGCAGGGCCCTCAAGGGCTGTGCGTCAGGCTGTGCGTCAGTGGGGCGTGGCCGCGACGGAGCCCGTACGGAGCAGTTCCTCCAGCACGACCGCGATGCCGTCGTGCTCGTTGGACGCGGTGATCTCGTGCGCCACGGCCTTCAGGGTGTCGTGGGCGTTGGCCATGGCCACGCCGTGCCGCGCCCACCCGAACATCGGGATGTCGTTCGGCATGTCACCGAAGGCGATGGTGTCGGCGGCCTTCACCCCGAGCCGGCGGGCGGCCAGCGAGAGGCCGGTCGCCTTGCTCAGCCCCAGCGGGAGGATCTCCACTATTCCCGGGCCCGCCATGACCACATCGACCAGATTGCCGACGGCGGCGCGGGCCGCGGCGGCCAGGGCGTCGTCGTCCAGCTCCGGGTGCTGGAGGTAGACCTTGTTGAGCGGGGCCGCCCACATCTCGGAGGCGTCCTCCACGAAGACGTACGGCAGCCGCCCCTCGTGCACCTGGTACCCCGGGCCGACCAGCACCTCGCCCTCCAGGCCGTCGCGGCTGGCGGCCAGCGCGAGCGGACCGACCTCCGCCTCCACCTTGGACAGGGCGAGTCCGGCGAGCTGCCGGTCCAGGGTGAGCGAGGTCAGCAGCTTGTGCTCGCCCGCGTGGTAGACCTGCGCGCCCTGGCCGCAGACGGCGAGGCCGTCGTAGCCGAGGTCGTCCAGGATGTGCCGGGTCCAGGGAACCGAGCGTCCGGTGACCACGATGTGCGCGGCACCGGCCGACGTGGCGGCGACCAGCGCCTCGCGCGTGCGCTCGGAGACCGTCTCGTCCCCGCGCAGCAGGGTGCCGTCGAGGTCGGTGGCGACGAGCTTGAAGGGGAAGGTCACTTGGCGACCGGCTCCAGGACCTCGCGCCCGCCCAGGTACGGACGGAGCATCTCGGGCACCCGGACCGAACCGTCGGGCAGCTGGTGGTTCTCCAGGAGCGCCACGATCGTGCGCGGTACGGCGCAGAGCGTGCCGTTCAGCGTGGCCAGCGGCTGGACCTTCTTGCCCTCGCGCATCCGGACGGAGAGGCGGCGGGCCTGGAAGCTGTCGCAGTTCGACGCGGAGGTCAGCTCGCGGTACTTGCCCTGGGTCGGGATCCACGCCTCGCAGTCGAACTTGCGCGAGGCCGAGGCGCCGAGGTCGCCGGTGGCGACGTCGATGACCTGGAAGGGCAGTTCGAGGCCGGTGAGCCACTGCTTCTCCCACTCCAGGAGCCTGCGGTGCTCGGCCTCGGCGTCGGCCGGGTCGACGTACGAGAACATCTCGACCTTGTCGAACTGGTGGACGCGGAAGATGCCGCGGGTGTCCTTGCCGTACGTCCCGGCCTCACGGCGGAAGCAGGGGGAGAACCCGGCGTACCGCAGGGGCAGCTTCTCCGCGTCGACGATCTCGTCCATGTGGTACGCGGCGAGGGGGACCTCGGAGGTGCCGACCAGGTAGTAGTCGTCCTTCTCCAGGTGGTACACGTTCTCCGCGGCCTGGCCGAGGAAACCGGTGCCCTCCATCGCGCGCGGGCGGACCAGCGCGGGGGTCAGCATCGGGATGAAGCCGGCCTCGGTGGCCTGGGCGATCGCCGCGTTGACGAGGGCCAGCTCCAGGAGCGCGCCGACGCCCGTGAGGTAGTAGAACCGCGAACCGGAGACCTTCGCCCCGCGCTCCACGTCGATGGCGCCGAGCGCCTCGCCCAGCTCCAGGTGGTCCTTGGGCTCGAAGCCCTCGGCGCCGAAGTCACGGATGGTGCCGTGCGTCTCCAGGACGACGAAGTCCTCCTCGCCGCCGACCGGCACGTCCTCGTGGACGATGTTGCCGAGCTGGAGCAGCAGGCGCTTGGCCTCGGCGTCGGCCTCGTCCTGGGCGGCGTCGGCCGCCTTGACGTCGGCCTTGAGCTGCTCGGCCTTCTTGAGGAGTTCGGCGCGCTCCTCGGGGGTGGCCTTGGGGATCAGCTTGCCGAGCTGCTTCTGCTCGGCGCGGAGTTCGTCGAAGCGGACGCCGGACGACCTGCGCAGCTCGTCGGCGGAGAGCAGGGCGTCGACGAGCGCGACGTCCTCTCCACGGGCGCGCTGGGAGGCGCGAACACGGTCGGGGTCCTCACGGAGCAGGCGAAGGTCAATCACCCCTCCAGGCTACCGGTGCGCGGATCTCGCACTCGAACCGATATTGCCGAGCGTGTCACTTTGACCGAATTGCCGCGATTGGTATTTCTAGTGGTGAATCGTGAAGTGGGCATGCGGGTGTCGCGTCAATAACGGTGGTTAACTCCCCTGAACAGGGCAGAAGGTGCAGGCCTCCTTGACGCAGGAGCCTTGGGTGGAGGGGGAGTTGAGGGCCTGCCCTCTGTTGTTGTCCACAGGGAGAGGTGTCCCGGAATAGTTATCCACAGGCTGTGAAGAAGTTCTGTGGATGATCGGGGCGGACGTCGGACCGGAATGCTCCGCAGGATGGGCGGAGGGTTCTCGCTGCCCTGGAGTTCTGTGCCGAAACCCCTCCCGCACGCTCATTCGGGTGGCAATTCGTCGCTCTGGTGAGTTGATCAAGGGAATTCGCGCGACGCGGGGCGACTCAGGAGGAGGCGTGCCGACTCGGTCGTCTGTGGACTGATCCGGACCCACTGCGTTGATTTGTCGATGATGTCGCCTCGGGGTGTCGACTTGTCCCCAGGTCGAGAAGCCCGCCTGTGGATAACTCGCGGGCATCCCTGTGGGCGGATGACTATCCGTAGGTACGACCACAGCCCAGCGCGGTCGGCGGCCTTGAAGCCGGCCGCTCCGGTCGGCTCCACTCGTCACTCGTCCGGTCGGCTCCACTCGTCATCCGTCCGTCCGGTTGGCTCCGGGCGTCGGTCAGATCCGACCGTCCTGGCTGCGCGCCAGCCAGTCGGCGGCTTCAGTGAAGTCACTGTCCGACGTGCCCGCCCGCAGCGGCCGGACCTCGTCGGCGGAGACGCCCGCCCGGGGATACGAACCGAGGAAGCGCACCTTCGGGCAGATCCGCTTCAGCCCCATCAACGCCTCCCCCACCCGCCGGTCCGCGATGTGCCCCTCGGCGTCCACGGCGAAGCAGTAGTTGCCGATGCCCTCGCCGGTCGGGCGGGACTGGATCAGCATCAGGTTGACGCCGCGCACCGCGAACTCCTGGAGCAGTTCCAGCAGCGCACCGGGGTGGTCGTCGCCCAGCCAGATCGCCACGGACGTCTTGTCGGCCCCGGTCGGGGCGGACGGGCGGGCGGGGCGGCCCACCAGGACGAAGCGGGTCTGGGCGTTCTCCACGTCGTGGATCTCCGTCACCAGCGGCTCCAGGCCGTAGGTGGCGGCGGCGAACTCACCGGCGAACGCGGCGTCGTAGCGCCCCTCCTGGACCAGCCGGGCGCCGTCCGCGTTGGACGCCGCGGACTCCCACACGGCCTGCGGGAGGTGGGTGGCCATCCAGTTGCGGACCTGCGGCTGGGCGGCCGGGTGCGCGGTGACCGTCTTGACGTCCGACAGCTTGGTGCCCGGCCGTACGAGCAGTGCGAAGGTGATGGAGAGCAGCACCTCCCGGTAGATCATCAGCGGCTCGCCGCCGGTCAGCGCGTCGAGCGTGGCCGTGATGCCGCCCTCGACGGAGTTCTCGATCGGTACGAGGGCCGCTGCCGCCTCTCCGTTGCGCACGGCGTCCAGGGCCGCCGGTACGGAGACCATCGGGACCAGTTCGCGAGTGGCGGCTTCCGGGAGCGTGCGGAGGGCGACCTCGGTGAAGGTGCCTTCGGGACCGAGATAGGCGTAGCGCGTGGCGGACATACGCTCACCCTATGGCGCCGCACGGCAGGGGCGGCGCCGTCTCACAATCCGGTCGGGGCTCCTTCCCGGGACCGCAGTCGCCCGGCCGCTCACGACTCCAGCAGCCGCTGCCCCACGTACTCGCCCTCCGCGGCCCCGCCCGGCACCGCGAACAGCCCGCTCGCCTCGTGGCGGATGAACGGTGACAGGGCGTCGCCCCGGTCGAGCTTCCGCTGCACCGGCACGAACCCCTTGAACGGGTCCGCCTGCCAGCAGACGAAGAGCAGCCCGGCGTCCGGAGTGCCGTCCTTCGAGATCCCGTCGTGGTACGAGAACGGGCGGCGCAGCATGGCGGCCCCGCCGTTCTTCTCCGGGGAGGAGACCCGGGCGTGGGCGTTGTCGGGGATCACCAGCCGGCCGTCCGGGCCCGCCTTGTCGAGGTCCATCGGCGTGGTCTCGCTCCCCCCGCTCAGCGGGGCCCCGTCCGCCTTGCGCCGCCCGATGACCTGCTCCTGCCGGTCCACCGGGAGTTTCTCCCAGTCGTCCAGCAGCATCCTGATGCGGCGGACGACGGCGTACGAACCGCCCTCCAGCCACTCGTGCGGAGTGCCGGGGGAGGCGGGCACGAAGACCCGCCGCTCGAAGTCCTCGTCGGCCGGTTTCGGGTTGCCGGTCCCGTCGATCTGGCCCATCAGGTTGCGGGCGGTCATCGGCCGGGCCGTCGCCCCGGGAGTGCGGTTGAAGCCGTTCATCTGCCAGCGCACCCTTGCCGTGTCCGCACCCTCCTTCTGGACGGCCCGCAGGGCGTGGAAGGCGACCAGGGCGTCATCCGCGCCGATCTGCACCCACAGGTCGCCGTCGGAGCGCTGGGCGTCCAGCTGGTCGGAGGAGAACGGGGGCAGCGGGTCGAGTGCGGCGGGCAGCCGGGCGGTGAGGCCCGTACGCGCGAAGAACGTACGGCCGAAGCCGAAGGTGACCGTGAGCGAGGAAGGGCCCGCGTCCAGCGCGATGCCGGTGTCATGGCCGGGCCCGTCCGCCGAGCCTGCCGTCGGACGGCCCGCCATCAGCTCACGCGCCACCGCCGACCAGCGCCGCATCAGGGCCACGGCCTCCTTGCGCCCCGCGCCCGCCACCAGGTCGAAGGCGACGAGGTGGCCCCGGGCCTGAAGCGGAGTGGTGATCCCCGGTTGATGTTTCCCGTGAAACATCGCCTCGGTGGAGCCGACGGCCGTCAGGGCGGTCGGCTCCTCGGAGCGGGTCGCGGCATACCCGCCCGCCGCGCCGAGCACCAGCCCGGTGGCACCCGCCGCGCCCACGCCGCCCAGCAGCCGCCGCCGCGAGACACCGACGGGGGCCGTGCCCGTCCCGGAGTCCGGTGTCTGTCGGCCGTCGGCCGACCCTGTCTTGGTCCTGATGCTCACGTACTCAGCCGATCTTCACTGTCTTGTCGATGGTGACCTGGTCGATGTCGGACGTCCGTACCGTCACGTCCACCTTCCACTCCCCCGCCATCGGGATCTGGACGTTGGTCGCCGACCAGTGCCCCTCTGCGAGCCGGTCGGGCGCGACCGGCAGCGGGCCGATCTCCTGGGCCTCCAGGGTGAGGGCCACCTTCAGCTCGGGGACGTCCATCGGCTTGCCGTCGCTGCCGTCGATCCACACGTGCAGCTCGTTGGCGCCGGAGCGCCCGGGGTCGATGTCGATCCGGACGGTCCCCTTGCCGTTCTGGCCGCCGGTGTCGAAGGGCATGCTCAGGTTGACGGGCCCCGAGGCCGCCGGGGCGGTCGCCGCGGTGGAGGCGCCCTTGGCCTCCTCCTGCGTACGGCCCGGCTCGGTCGAGGTCAGCAGGGTGGTGACGGCCAGCAGGACCACGGCGATCGCCGCCTCGGCCAGGACCGAGCGGCGCAGGCCGGAGCGCTCCGCGTCGGCGTCCCGTATCCGCTTCTCCTTCGTGGCGGTCAGGGCGGCCCGCTGGCGCGCGAGTTGGGCGGCGCGGGCGGGATCGACGTCGGCGGCGGGCGCCACCGCGGCGAGCGCTTCCGGCTTGTCGGCGCTCTCCGCCGGTTCGCCCGGCGCCACCGACGCGTCAAGGGCCTCCACCGGGCCGGTCGGCTCCACCGGCGCGGTCGGCGCCACCGACTCGTCAGAGGCCCCCACCGGCCCGGTCGGCTTCACCGGCCCGGTCGCGGCTGCCTCCGCAGGCCCGGAAGCGGCGGTCGCGTCCTTCAGCCGTCCCGTCCACCGCCGCGAGAACCACGCCACGGCGACCAGGAGCGCGATGAGCGCGACCTTGAGGATCAGGAGCTGCCCGTACCGGGTACCGGTCAGCGCGGACCAGGTGCCGACCTGCCGCCACGACTGGTAGATCCCGGTCGCCGCCAGGACCAGCACGCTGCCGAACGCGACCCGGGAGAACCGCCGTACGGCCCCGCTCCCGATGTCCGGCGTCCGGTACAGCGCCACCAGGAGCGAGACCAGGCCACCGAGCCAGGCGGCCACGGCCAGCAGGTGCAGGACGTCCACCGGCATGGCGATCCCCGCCTGGATACCGGTCGAGGCGTGCTCGGACATGGCCCAGGTGGCGGCGATGCCCGCCGCCACGACCCCGCCGCCGACGGCCAGGCCGAAGGTGAGGTCCTTCTTCTCGACGGCGTCCTCGCGGCGCGTGTACGTACCGAACAGCACCGCGATGAAGAGCGCGGCAGCGCCGAGCAGCAGCAGCCGGGAGACGAGGGCGGCGCCCGGCTTGGTGTCCAGGACGGCCTGGAGCCCGTCCAGGTCGAAGGCGTCCGCGAACTTCCCGCTGCCGGTGTACGGGTTGCGCAGCAGCAGCATGGCCAGGGTCGCCGCGGTCAGGGCGACCCAGCCGCGCACCACGAGCCGCTGCATCGGCCGGACGGTCGCGCCCCGGGGCCAGCAGCCCAGGACGAAGGCCGCGCCGCCGACGAGGACGATGAACCCGGCGTACGCGATGTACCGCGCGATGCCGTAGGCCGTACCCACCGGGCCGCCGCCCACCTCTTCGGAGGGCAGGGCCACGGTGGTCTCGGAGGGGGCGCCGATGGAGAACGTGAAGGCGCCGGAGATGGGGTGGCTGTCGGCCGAGATGGCCTGCCAGGCCACCGTGTAGGTGCCGTCCGGCAGGCCCGGGAGCAGCTCGACGCCGTACCGCACGGTGGAGCCGTCGGAGAGGTCCTTCGGCTCCACGCCGGTGTCGGCCCGCTTGCTGCTGGGGTCCAGGACCCGGATCGAACCGTCGCCGACGGCGATCGCCTCGGAGAAGGTGAGGGAGACCTCCTTGGGCGCGGTGGCCACCACCGCCCCGTCCTGCGGGTCGCTCCCGGTGAGGGCGGCGTGCGCGGACGCCGGCCCGGCACCGGCCAGCAGCAGCCCGGACACCAGGCTGAACAGGGCGGCGAGGAGCGCGACGGCGGCGAACGGACGCCGTATCAGGGACGGCCGCCGTATCAGGGACGGTCGCCCGGGCCGGGAGGGCCGCGGACGCGGGGCGGTGGCAGTCATCACGGTCGGTCCCTCACTGCTTCTTCGGGTTGTGAGTGGTTTCCTTCACCGGCAGGTCGACCGTGATGGGGTCGGCCTTCTCGAAGTGCAGCTCGATGGAGACCTTCTCGCCCTGCTTGGGCTTCTGCTTGAGGTTCATGAACATGATGTGGTTGCCGCCGCGTTCGAGATCCAGCTCGCCGTTGGCCGGCACCTCGAACGACGAGACCTCGCGCATCTGCTGGTTCTTCGTCTCGTGGATCGTGACGTCGTCGGAGAGCGGGCTGGTCACCGAGGTGAGCCGGTCGGCGGCGGACCCGCTGTTCTGGACGACGAGGAAGCCGGCGGCCATGTCGCTGACGGGCTGCGGCATGAACGCGCCGACGACCTTCAGCCGGGGCTCAGCGCTGTCCGTGGAGCACCCCGCCAGCGTCAGCCCGGTGGTGAGGGCGAGGACGGAGGCGAGGGTCGTGCGGCGGTTCACGGGTTCTCCCCCTTGATCAGCTTGGGGAGGTCCTTCGCGTACTCCTCGGCGGTGGTCCCCTCGCCGTACAGCACGTAACCGCCGTCCGTCTTCGGGGAGAAGGCGACGACCTGCGCCCCGTGCATCGAGACGGGCTTGCCGTCCTTGTCCGTGGTCGGCGGCTCGATGCCGATCCCGATCTGGCGCGCCCCCGCCTGGATGGTGGGGAAGTCGCCGGTGAGGCCGACGAAGGTGGGGTCCTGGGCCTTGAGCCACGTGCCGAGCGAGGCGGGTGTGTCGCGCTCGGGGTCGGTGGTGACGAAGACGACCTGGAGCTTCTCCTGGTCGGCCTTGGGCAGCTCCCGCTTGGCGACGGAGATGTTGCTCATGGTCAGCGGGCAGACGTCGGGGCAGTGGGTGTAGCCGAAGTAGATGAGCGTCGGCTTGCCCTTGGTCGCCTCGCGGAGGTCGTACTCCTTGCCGTCGGTGTCGGTGAGGACCAGGTTCGGCTTGGTGAACTCCCGGTCGAGGACCGTGGCGGCCCCGGCCTTGGGCGAGGCCTCGACATCGGCGATCGACGAGGAGCCCGCCTTGTCACCGTCGCTGCCGCAGGCCGAGAGGGCCAGTGCGGCAGCGGCGGCCAACGCCACGGCTGCCACTGCTGTTCTGTTGCGCATGAAGAGATGTCCTGAACGTGGTGAGGGTGGTGGGACCGGCGGGGGGGGGGGGGGGGGGGGGGGGGGGGGGGGGGGGGGGGGGGGGGGGGGGGGGGGGGGGGGGGGGGGGGGGGGGGGGGGGGGGGGGGGGG
>NZ_JBWKCM010000037.1:0-33804 GCF_056436485.1 Streptomyces sp. NPDC043746
CCGGATGATCGGGAAACCATCACGTCCGGTTCGGCGGGAGGCCGCGCGGAAAAGGACCTGCCTCAGCAGACACCTCGCCGCGCGGCCGACCCAACGGCCTGGCTCGCCGGATCCGACGACTCCACCGACGCTACGAACGCAAGGCCGACCACTTCCTCGCCTTCACCAGCATCGCCTGCACCCTCATCTGCTACCGCAGGCTCGCCAAATGAGATGAACTTTTGAGGAGGCGTAGACGCCGGTTCCTCGCGTACTGCTCTCCGTCTCGCTTGCCGGACCCGCACCATCTGGCAGTACTGGCGCGTCCCGGCTTTGTCGGGGCTGCTTCCCGCCCTCCCCGGCACCTCCCGGTTCAGGCTGCCCCCAGCTTCAACCGCCCTGCTGCGACAGGGCGATGGTGGTGGTCTTTCACCTCCACTCGAACAACAAGCGCCTCACGGCGCACACTCCGGCAAACACAAGAAGCACAGCATGAACGTCCAGGTCCTCACCGACCCGAGCCCATCACACTCGCCCGCGTCGACCTCGGCCTGCTTGACCCAGTCCCGCACCGCGGTCTCGGTCATATCGAAGTTCTTGGCGATCTGACCGACCGAGCGGTTACCGCGCCGGCACAGCTCATCTCGACCTTGAACTCCGACGTGGCGAACGGTGAGGGCGAGGCTTCTTCTTGCCCATCCTCTCCATGGTGGACACCCTCCCGGGGCTGAACCCCTGATCTCAAATGTCCGTCAAAGAGGATCAAGCCCAGTGCCGAGGAGTCCGATCACATGGCCACGTCGAGCCGGCGCCGGGACGCGAACCGGATGCTGTCGGACGCCGGCGTCCGGCCCAGGGTCACTCAGGTCTGCTTCGACCAGGAGACGCTGAGCTGCATAACCGGCGCGAAACGCCCGCTCGTGCAGGACCGAGCGAACACCGGCAGCGTGGGCTTCCGGGGCCTTGGCGCCCGCGCGTGTCGCCCGCCGAAGAAGCCCCGCAAAGGGCTGGCCGCGTACACGGAAACCCCCCGACCGGCGGCACATGGCGCCACCACGGGCTGTACACGCAAAAAAGGCTGCCACTGCTTCGCGTCGAGCCGAGCGCCGAGGAATGCTGATGGCCGGCACGGCTATCAACCCAGTGGGAAGCCCAGTCGCGGTGCTCGTGTGTCGTCACTACGGGGTCCGGAGACAGGCCGGGCAACAGCAGAAGCCCCGGGCCAACGGCCCGGGGCTTCTGCGTGAAGTACCTTACGTGCGTCCGTCTAGGACAGCATGTCTGCTTCTCCCGAACCTTTCATAGGGAAACGAAAGAGGTGGTTCGGGCCCGGTCTCTTGAGTGTCGGTACACCGTAGTTGCCAAAGGCTTTTGCGATAACGCGCTGCTGGCCGGTGCATGTGTTGTTCCATGCCGTCGCGAAAAGGTGCATGACCTGGATAGCCGATTGCATACCTCTCACCGGCGACCGATTTCCCTTTTCGGTCATTTCTCCGCCCAGGAAGTAGTTGCGCAGTACCAGTCCCGGGTCGCGTCGCTGGAAATTCTCCCCGGTGCCCAGCTGCGCGTACCACTGGTCCGGGACCTCGGGAGATCCGCACGCCTGAGTCGCCAGATAGTGAACGAGAGTGGTCGCACGTGCCGACGCCCGCGGGATCGGCTTTCCCCGCTTCACCGAGTGTCGGATTCCCGGGTGACGGTCCAGTACCGCCTTGAGCTGGTCATCCGACACCGGATACCGGTTCTTCCACTTCTCGAGCGGATGGTTCTCCCACATCCAGAGCAGGCGCAGAGCGGCGGACAGATTGAAGGCGTCCTTCTCGCCGGCGGCTGCGAACGTGTACGAGCTGCTGCGCATCTTCCCACGGTCGACCACATTGAAAGTGTCGCCCTCGATGCCACGCGCCACGCTGTAGCGCAGCGTGATGCCCACAATCACCTGAGCGGCCAGCCTGTGCTGTCCGTCGTACAGCATCCCCTGCTGGTCGCTCGCCAGCCCCTGATGTGTGGTTCTCCACTCTTTGCGGCGCATGGCGCCCGCCCATTCCTCGACCTTGCGTTCCTCCATGGTGCGTTGGTACCACGGGATTCGGAGCAGCAGCTCGCACGCATCCATCGGAGAGACGTCCTCGAACGACAAGGAGGGGGCGCCGGACCAGAGGCGGGGCGTGGGGCGCCAATTCATTTTGTAGAGCTTGCGCGTGAATTCTAGATACTGAGTGCCGGTCACCGCCTCGGGCACGAAGAAGGGCTTCTTTGAGCTTTCCGCTCGGATTTCCCACTCGTCGCCGTGCCGACTCATTGAGAATCCCGGACACGAGCAGACGGTTTCCACGAATCTGGCCATGCTGTACAGGGGTTCGGCGGTTTCTTCGTTCGCACTGCTTTGTGGCGAGGTCATTGTGCCCTTCCTTAGGGGTTTCGCAAGGCAGATAGTCGCTCTTTCCGGTGCGATGGGTCAAGCGAGTCGATGAGTCCGTGGCTGGGGGAACAAGATACGGGCGATTTAATGTGAAATTATTATTCAACATCGATTTAATGTTCGATCTTCGGGCCGGTTTTTCCGAGCACGTCGTTGGTGGCTGACGTCATCACGGATAGAGGTCTGGCTTCGCTGCTGCCGGACCTGAGCGGCGCGCTCCTTCCGGGCCGGACTTGACCCAGCGCCTCGGATGCCGCACGTTGCTCGGGGAGAACCGGCTGTAGGGCGTACGGAGGAGGACACGGGCGCCCTGGACGCCGACCTGGGCCTTCGTCGGAGGGGCGATGGTGGGGCACCGTAAGCGCGCTTCGAGCTTGGAAACGTGGATCCCGCACTGGTGCGCCTGCCTTGCAGGAGCACGATGTGCGTCTGTCTCTGCGGGCCTGCACCTGAGGATCCGTCTACGGTCACTCAGTGGCAGGTGGTCGAGCCGCTGCATCCGCGCCGAGTGGACCAGCCGCTGCGGTTCTTGCGCCGTGCTTGTCTTCGACCCGGTGGTGTACGCATATGGGCAGGGGTGCGCCTGGCGGTACGTGCCGCATGGCCTGGTGTGGCCTGCGGTCGCGAAGGAGTGAGAGGTCTCGCGTTTCGTCACGCTCGATTGGTCAGACCTCTGGGCCAACTTCCGCCCGACGAAAGCCGGTCTGCACGGAGTGAGCGCCGCGGTGGCCTTCGGTGACGCCGGGCTTGCCCCGGAGGCTGCGCCCCTCATGCGACGGCACATTCCCCCTCTCCGAGCGACGGGCTGCTCTCTGGGTCGAGACGGCCCGCGCTTACAGCCAGCAGGGCCGACTCGACCAGCCTCGGTCTTTCGTGACGGTCCGTCGGTTTCATCGGCGGGCCGTTTCGGCTTTTCGGGGTGCTGGTGGCCAGGCCGATGGCCTGGCTGTCGCGTCGGGTGGGCGTCGGGTTCTACGGCTCCGGTCGGGTGGTGCTGCTCGCAGGGACGGGAACAGGCTGGTCAGCCGGGGTTCGGGAGGGCTTCGAGTCGCGCGAGGGCGTCGGTGATCACCCTGGTCCAGGGCCAGTGGCGGGCGAACCTCAGGTGCCGACGGCGGCCGGTGGTGACGAGCTGGGCGGGGGTCTGCGGAAACTGCGTACGGTTAATGGGAGGAAGCACTTGACCTGCTCACCCCCAGGGTGGCAGTGCAGGCGTGATTCGCGTCATCGGCAACAAAGAAGCCCCGAGCCGTTGGCTTGGGGCTTTCTGGTGGAGCGGGTGACGAGCATCGAACTCGCGCTCTGAGCTTGGGAATCACCGCTGCCCAGCCAGGTAATTCGGCGTCCGAGCTGCGAAAACAGCCTCTGATGGGGCGATGCCGGCGGTCACGGAGGTTACCCCTGTTGACCGCGGTTCTCCGCGGCGAAGGGCACGGATGGGGCACGCTCGGTGAAAGTCCCGATGTGCTGGGGGGTACCCGGCGTCCGGTACGGCTGGTCCATGAACCGCAAGCTGCAGCCTGGGGCACACCGGCCCGGGTGGCGGTCGCCGGCGGGACGGAGGACGGCTGTGGGATGGGGGTGTGCGTGGGGTCGAGGCTACTGGCAAGGCGGTTGGTAGGGGCGGTCAGGTAGGTACTGCTTCCACTGCTGGCGGGTGATGGGGTCGCCGGCCGACGCACAGAGGCTGTCGATGTCCCGTTCCGGGTGGGTGGACCACAGTTCGATGCCGGCCGACGCCCTGACGAGGGCCAGGAACTCGCCGTCGGGGCTGAACCGGAGCGCGTAGACGGCGTTCGAGTTGGACGGAGGCAGGTAGTACTGCCGCTCTGGGGCCTTCGGATCGGTCACGTCCCAGATCTCGGGGCGCCTGTCGAACTCGTCCAACGGGTTCTGCCCCAGAAGAGCGAGGTGGGTTCCGTCGGGGCTGAAGGCGATCGGGCTGATGTAGCTGCTCATACGCCGGTGGTAGAGCTCGTCGGTGAGCCGGTTCCCCTCGAAGCGCCACAGCCTGAGCGTGCCCACGTCGTCGTACGTCGCGAGCATTTTGCCGTCCGGCCGGAACGCGACGTTCTGCCAGCGGCCGGCACCCGGTGTGGGGCGGCTCCATCGCTGCGCGGGGCGTGTCGGGTCGGTGAGGTCCCAACCTTCCAGCTCGCCGTCGGCGTGGGGCTGCGGAGCGTCGGGGTCGGGGAGTGGGGAGTCGGTGAGGAGGAGCGTCTCACCGTCCGGGGAGAAGACCAGTGACCTGGTCGTCGCCTCAATGCGGGCGATCTGCCGTGGGTGCCTGGGGTTCGCGATGTCGTAGATCTTGACGGCCGGCGCCTTGACGTTCCGGTCCCGCCAGCCGTTCATGTCGGACACGGCCAAGATGGGGGCGGTGGGGAAAGCGGCTCGCTGCTCGGTGGCAGCGCGGTGTCACGCAGCCGTACACCGACGTACTGCTGCTTCTTGCCCTTCTTGTCGGTTTCCTTCCCCTCGAACAGCTCCACGTCGGCGAGGAGGCGTCCGTCGGGGCTGAGGGCGATGTCCGCGCCCGTGAGCATGTCGGGGGAGCGGGTCGTGCCTCGGAGCACGGCCGATTCCGGCAGCTCCGTCACGTCCCACAGGTAGTTCACGCCCACTCCCTGGAGGGCGATCAGCGTCGTGTCGCCGACCTTCCGGAGGTCGAACCGGGCCCCGGTCCCGGGTCTCGAGGGCAGGAACGACAGGGCGCCCGGCCGGGCGGAGTTGTTGAGGTACGAGACGTGCACTCCCCGTTGAGTGGTCTGCAGCAGCCTACGGGGCGTTCCAGGATCGAACAGGACCGTTCCCGCCTCGTTCATGTCGGTGCGGCCGCCCGTCGCCCCGGACAGGATGGCACCGGGAACGAGGGTCCTCGCGTAGATCCACGTGTGCCAGGTGCCCGAGCAGCTCCCGACGACGTGCTCGCGGATCGGGCTGAACGCCACGGACGTCATGGGCGCACCGCAGGAGACGGACGTGTCGACCGCCGTGCCGCTCTCCTGCCCCATGCGCTGGGGCTTGGCCGGCGCGTCCAGCCGCCACAGTGCCAGATCGGTGCGGGTCTTCTTCGTGGCCGGTGCCGCGAGGATCCGTCCGGTGGGGTCGAAGGCGACCCGGTGCAGCGGCCGGGGGCCGGCCATGCCGGTGCGGTCGTACTTCTCGCCCTGGAGGACGGTGACGCGTTCGGGGCGCTTGGGGTCGCTCGTCTTCCAGAGCTGGATCCGGCCGTCCACGCTCATGCTGGCGAGGAGATCCCGCCGGTTGGACACCGCCAGGGAGTCCACCCGGGTGGAATGCGCCTGGAGCGTGGGCAGAGTCCTGGGCGCGGTCCGGTCGGCGATGTCCCAGACCCTGATCTCACCGGTCGTCTGGCCGCCGTACATGGTCCGGCCGTCCGGGCTGAGAGCGAGGGCGTGGACGCCGTGGTTCAGCCGGGGTGCGGCGGTCTGCCTCGGGCGCCGGGGATCCGAGAGGTCCCACAGACGCACCCATGCGGTCTTCGACCGGTGGTCGTCGTAGCCGACCGCGGCGAGAGTACGGCCGTCCCGGCTCATGCTGACCGGGCCGATGACTCCCGTCCCGACCCGAGCGGAGCCGCCCGGGAAGCGCAACTCGATCGCGTCGCCGACGGATATCGCGAGTATGCGGCCGTCGCTGTTGGAGGCGAGGTCGTAGGCGGGCTCTTCCGCGTTGATCACGCCCGGGGTGGTGCTGCTGTCGAGGAGGGCGCCACGCCCCGCTTCGTGGTCGATCCGGTACGAGAGCAGGCTGAGCTGTTTGGCCAGGCCGGGCTGTCTGGAGCGCAGGCTCTCGGCCTCGGCGGAGAGGTACCGGGCGAGGTCGCGGTCGGAGGCCTGCTGGGCCCGGCGCTGGAACGTGTACGAAGCGAACAGGCCGGTCCCGGCGAGCAGGACCAGCACCACGAGGATCACCACCGTCGCCCGGAGCCGGCGGATGCTCCGGCGTTCCCGCTGCCAGGAGACGTTGAGGAAGTCGGCGAGCACGGAGTCCGGTTCGACCCCGCTCGCCGGTGCGGACGCGGCGCGTTCCCGTACGGCGGCCAGCCGGTTTCCCCGGTACAGCAGCGAGGAATCGCGGCCGGCCCGCTCCCAGGCGACGGCGTCGGCGGCGAGCCGCTGTCGGGTGCGCAGCCACTCGCGGTCCGTGTCGACCCATTCGCGTAGCCGCGGCCAGGTGCGCAGCAGCGCTTCGTGGCTGATCCGGACGGTGACGTGGTCGAGGGTGAGCAGCCGTGCCCGGGCGAACCGGTCGATGACCTCCTGGGCGGCACCGATGCCGGGCAGGCCGTACAGCAGCTCGTACCGGTCCACGGGCTGGACGGTGTCGGGCAGCCCCTGCAGCAGGTCCGCACGGTCCACGGGACCGGTGCTGTCGGCAGGTCCCTCGCCGACGCGGACGAGCCGGGGCAGCAGGAGCCGGGCTGCCTCGCGGCCCGCCGCGTCAAGGTTGCCGTATGTCTCCTCCGCGGTGGTCTTGATGGCCTCTTCGATGCCGCCGGAGGCACGGTACTGGGCGACGGTGAGCCGCGATCCGGTGCGGCGCGTCCAGGTCGCCCACAGCACGTGGGAGAGCAGGGGCAGCGCCCCGGCCGCGGGCTGCCCGCCACCGGTCGCGCCGAACTCGTGCAGGATCACGTCGGCGAGCCCGCCGTCGAGCGTGAGACCGGCGGCCGCCGCCGGTCCCTCGACGGCGGCGCGGAGCTCGCCGGTGGTCATCGGCTCGACGAGGAGCTGGGTGTCACGTAGCGCGGTGAGCAGTTCCGGATGCGCGGCGGCCTGTTCGTAGAAGTCGGCCCGGAGGGCGAGCACCACCAGGGTGCCCGGCCGCCCTTCGCCCGACGGCCGGGTGAGCGCGGTCAGCGCGCGCAGGAACGCGGTGCGCTCCGCCGCGGTGCAGAGCGTGAAGACCTCCTCCAGCTGGTCGACCAGCACGATCACCCGCTGCTCCGGCCGGTCAGCTGTCAGTCGTTCGCCGAGTTCGGCGGCCCGGCCCGGATCCTCGCGCAGGAGGTCGACGGTCTCGGGCCACGCGCCGAGCCGTGTGGCCAGCCGCCGCAGCGGGCTGTCGCCGGGGGTGAGCCGCAGCGTCAGCCACGAGGCGGACCCCAGCAGCCCTCGCTCGCGCAGTCCGGCCGCGAGACCGGCGTTGAGCAACGAGGACTTCCCCGAGCCGGACGGCCCGACCAGGACCAGTGGGCCGGGCTCGTCGGTCCCGGCGACCGCCTCCAGCCTGTCGAGCAGCCGCTCGGTCATTCGGTCGCGCCCGAAGAACACGTCGGCGTCGTCCACCGTGAAGGCGGCCAGTCCCGGATACGGGCAGGGGCTCTGCGCCGGTTCCGTATCGTCGGGCGGCTCGTCGTGCCGCGCGACTGCCACCGGGTTGGGCGCGATGACGAGCTGTCCCGAACGGTCGCCCGCCTGGCGCCGGGGGAGCGGCCGCTGCCGGTCGCTCATCAGCCGGAACACCCCGTCGAACACCGCGTCCAGGGTCAGCTGCGGCAGTCCACGAGGCTCCCCCTCGGTCAGCAGCTCGATCACCGCTCCGGTGAACGCGGTGTGCTTCAAGTCCGGCGGTGCGAGGGCCAGATGTTCTGCGGACGCCATCAGGTACATCCCGTGTACGGGTGCCATCGCGAAGGGGTGGCCGGACGGTCCTGTGCCGAGCGATGCGCGCCCCGAGAAACAGCAGTCGAGCACGACGACGACGGACGAGGCCCGGCTGGCGCCGAGCGCCTGCCGCAGTGAGGAGAACGAGAGGGCCTGGTGCTCTGCCATGCCCGGGGTCAGCCGGTCGGTGCCGCCGGCCGCCAGGTACAGCTCCCCCTCGGGGCCGAGTAGACCGTGCCCGATGAACCACACGAGCAGAACGCTGTCCGCCCGCTGGGCCTCCTCGGCGACGGCCCGTGCCATGGTCTGCGCGTCGGCCGGGTCGAGCAGCGACCTCAGGTTCTCGTCCCGTACCTCACATCGCTGGATCAGGATTCTTCTCAAATCCTGGAAGGAGGCGGCGACCGAGGGGACCGATGACAGCAGCGGACCCTCGTGGTGGGCAGTGGCGATCAACAGGACCCGTACGCCCGGACCCGAGAGGTCCGTCACGGCAGCTGCCGATGCTCGGTCCGGTCCTCCTGCCGATCCACCAGCTCGATGACTTCGGCCACTTGCTGCCGCAACGCGTCCGCGTCGAGGCCGGCCACACGTGTCGCGGTCAACTCGACCGAACCGCGGTCGGGAACCGTCACCTTGATGCGCACGTCTCCCCGGCGGGTCCGCAGCCAGGCGACAAGGCCGGTGGCGAACGCTGTCGCCGCTCCGGCCGGCCCGAGAGCCACCGCCAACGCCTCGAGCACCGGCCCCAGCGTGCCGGCCTCCGGAGGCCGCTCCTTGCCGTCGACCCGGCCGCGTAACTCCTCTGCATCGGCCAGCCACTCGTGGAGGGATCGAAGGTGATCACCAGCCTTCGGCCCCTCCGTGGTCACTGCGAAGTCCATGGCTCCCCCGTCGTCGTCACCGACACGCAGGGCATGCACGGTGCCCCTGCTTTGGGCGAGGCTAGCGAGATCCCTCCGGGCTGACCAGAGGCACCAGGTGCTTCGCCCTTCGGGTCCGGTTTCCTCGTCAGGAATCCGCGGTCGCCGACTCCTCGGTGCCCTCCACCAAGCGCACCCGGCCGCTCGGTGTCTGCGCATGAGGGGGCACTGACCCAGGCCGGACGTCCCAGGGCCGACGTGGCTCGGAGCGCGTCCCGCCAAGAAACCGGTGCGTTGGTCCGGCAACAGCGAACCCCCAGGTCGATGGCCTGGGGGTTCGTGGAAGAGCGGGTGACGGGCATCGAACTCGCGCTCCGAGCTTGGGGAGCACCCGGCACCTGAGCCCGCGCATGGCGCCTGACCTGGAGGAACGTGCGCGGATGACCTCGTCCTGGATGCTTCCCAGGGCCCCTTGCGGCCCGAGGTTCACCGCCCCTGCACGCACGTCGTGGCATGGCGTCCCGTCGGGGCGGACAGGCGGCCCTCCCTCAGCCCAGGCGGGGCCGCAGGCCGTCGTGCCTGCGGCCCCGCGCGGGCATCGGGGTCAGGACGGATCGCCGTACTGGAGGCCGCGTCCGTTGGTGCCGACATAGACGCGCCCGTACGTGTCGGGGTCGCCGGTGATGACACCCTGGCTGCCGATGGCGCCCCACTGGTGGGCGTCGTCGTTGATGCGGAGCCAGGTCGCGCCCTTGTCGGTGGAGCGGAAGACTCCGGTGACGTCCTTGACCGTGCCGAGCAGGTACAGGGCCTGGTAGGAGGCGCCCGGCGCTGCCTTGCCGAAGCCGAGGGCGGAGGCGGACTTCACCGTGGTGAGGGTGGTGAAGGTGCGACCGCCGTCGGTGGAGTGCAGCAGCCCCTTGCCCCCACCGGAGATCCACAGGTCCCCGGCGACACCGGGGACGGCCGTGAGTCGCCCGGAGGGCAGGTGGGTGGCGCGGGCGGCGAAGGTCGCGCCGCCGTCGGTGCTGGCGTACAGCGTGCCGCCGTTCAGCGAGTAGAAGGTGTTGGCCGACGAGCGGTCGGCGACGACCACGGCGCCGGTGCCCAGGCCGCTGACCTTCGACCAGCTCGCCCCCCGGTCGGTCGAGCGGTAGGGGGCCTGCCCGTTCTGGGTCCAGACGATGGTGGAGCCGTCCGCCGCGAGCGCGACATGACCGCTGTCGGCGCCGGCCGCCGGCTCCGACGTGAAGCCGGTCCAGCTGCTGCCGCCGTCGGTCGAGAAGGCGCCGTCCTGGGCACCGCCGCGGCCTACGCGGACCATCAGCGTGGGCTTGGACTGGGCGAAGTCGATGGCGGTGCTGTTGGTCATCATCGGGTTCTTCAACCGCCCGGCGGGCACCTCGGTCAGGGAGTCGTGGCGGAAGCCGCCCAGGTCACCCATGGCGGTGACGACACTGGCGCCGCCGGGCGGGGCGATCGCGTCAAGGAGCGCGGTCTCCTCCAGCCCTCGGGTCCCCACATGCCAGTGGCTGGTGCCGCCGCTGTCGGCGGCGTCGGCGTTCTTGCTGCGCCAGATCCCACTGCCGGTGCCGTACATCGCATGCCCGGAGTCGAACGGGTCGATGGCCAGGGCGGTCATCCAGTGCCCGACGCCCTCGCCGACGTACGGAGCGGCGGCGGCATCACGCTTCGACTTCGCGCCCTGCGCCGTCCAGGTCGCACCGCCGTCGGTGCTCCGGTAGAACTCGTCCTCGGGCCACCAGCGGCCGAGGGTGGTGACCATCACCGTGGACGGCTTCCGCGGGTCGACGGCCACGCCGGAGAACCCGTAGTTGCCCTGGGACGGGGAGACGTCCTTCCACCCGCCGCCGGCCGGCGTGTGCTTCCACACCGAACCCGCTGTCACGCCGTTGGGGCCGAGGGCGTCGGTGTACGTCAGGTACAGCGAACCGTCACCGGAGAGCACGCCGTTCTGCGGCAACTGGCCCTTGGGCTGCCCGGGGACGGCCTGCCAGGTGCTGCCGCCGTCGGTGGAGCGGTACAGGGAGGAGGACTTGTCGGAGACTCCGACGTAGACCGTCCTGCTTGCTGCCGGGCCGTACGTCACGAAGGAGATGCCCGCGCCACTGCTCGCCCCGTCCTTGACGGGAAACGAGGAGACCTGACTCCAGGTCGCACCGCGGTCGGTGCTGCGCCACAGGCCGTTCTTGCGGGAGCCCAGCAGGAGGGTGTCGGGGTTCGCGGGGTCGATCGCCAGCCGTTCACCCGCCCCGCGGCCGTCCTCGTTGGCGCCCACCTTGAAGGGCAGATCGGTGCGCTGGAAGGTCCGGCCCCGGTCGCTGGAGCGCAGGATCGCGCCGTTGCCCGCCCAGTCGTTGGTGTAGGTACCCGCCGAGAGGTAGAGCCGACCGGGGTCGACGGGGTCGGTCGCCACCGAGTCGATGCCCAGCAGGTTCCAGTCCTGCTCGCCGACCCAGTCGGTCAGCGGGATCCACTGCTCGGCCCCGGTGTCCCAGCGGTACGCGCCGCCCATGTCGGTACGCGCGTACAGCAGGCCCTTCTCCTTCGGGTTGAACACCAGGCCGGTCACGTAACCGCCGCCCACCACCTGGGCGTTGTTCCACACGTACGGTCCTGCGGCGGGCTTGGTCTGGCCGTTGCCGGTCCCGGGCGACTGGGCCTCGGCCGTCTTCACCAGCTTCCACTGCTGGTTGGCGGTGCCCCGGTCGGGGTACTGGATGACTGCCGCGCCCTGCGCCTTGGAAGCTCCGTGGACGTCCAGCACCAGGCCGCTCCTGCGGGAGGTGAAGGTGACGGCGTCGGACCCGCTCACCTTGCTGATCCGCCACTCCTGCGAGGTGGAGGAGGTGTCGGTCTGCTGCTCGGCCGCGGCCGCCTGCTTGGTCGAGTCACCCGCGATGCCCAGCACCTTGCCGCTGTTGCGGTTCACCAGCTCGTAGTAGCCGTCCCCCGCGGGCCGCAGCTTCCACTGCTGGTTGGCGGTGTTCTGGTCGGTGTACTGCTGGATGCGTATGCCGTCAGCGGTGGAGAAGCTGCTGACGTCCAGCACCTTGCCACTGCGCACGGAGACCAGCCGGTAGTAGGCGTCGCTGTCGACCGTCGCGGCCTGCGAGTCCTCCTGGGTGAACAGGACGTACGGCACGACACCCAGGGGGATGGCGGCCAGCAGGGCAGTGGCGCTCCAGCGACGGCGGTGACGCCCGCGGCGCCCGCCTTTCATGGGGCTCTTCATCGGGAGGTGTTCTCCTTGGTGTTCCACGGTGGATCGGGCCGGTCAGCGCTGGAGGGTGAGGACACCCGGCCGGTACGGCAGTTGGTCGTAGGGACCGCCCGCGGTGGGGGACTTGCCCTGGTAGAGGAACTGCAGGTTGCAGGGGTCGATGGTCATGGTCTGGTCGGGGTTGTCGCGGACCAGGTCACCGTGGCTGACGTCGTTGGTCCAGGTGGCACCGCTGTTGGCCTTGCCCGCGAAGGGGTTGCTTTCGCTGTCGGCCTGCGGGGTCCACGAACCGTTCAGGCTGGAGGCCGTGAACGAGCGGAAGTAGCGCCCCTGCGCCCCCTTCGCCTCAACGATCATGAGGTACTGCTTCTGGCCCTTCACCTTGTAGACCTGGGGGGCCTCGAAGAGCTTGGCCTCCGTATCGCTCATGACCGTCGTGTACGACGAGCCGAAGCTGCCGGGGAAGTTCCCGATCGGCATGCTCGCCCGGTAGATCTTGCCGTTGTCACCGGCGAAGAACAGGTACATGTTCTGGTCGTCGGCGATCAGGGTCTGGTCGATCGGACCGGTGGGAGACCCGGTGATGCTGCCGGTGAACAACGGCCGCGGCGCAGACCAGCCGTTGGGGTCGGCGGGGTCGCTCGACGTGCGGTAGATGAAGGGCCACGACCCCCACTGGTACGCGAGGACCCAGATCTTCTTCGGCGCGAAGTAGAACAGCGTGGGCGCGACCGCGGGCTGGCTCATCGCCCGCTGCCCGGCGGACGCCATCTCCGACCAGTCGGTGAAGGGGCTGAACGTCATCGAGCCGTACGTCGACCCGTTGAAGTTCGACCCGTAGACCAGGTGCTTGCCGTTGTGCACCACGGTGGTGAAGTCCTTCAGCGAGGCCCACCCGTTCCCGGGCTGCGCCAGGGCACCGGTCGAATTCCACTTGTACGTCGACGGAAGCGCGCACGTGCCGCCGCCCGATCCGGACAGGGCGGTCCACTTCTGGTTGCCGACGCCCCCACAGGCGTGCAGCTGGATTCTGGTGCCGTTGGCGGTGGCCGCGCCGATGGCGTCGAGGCACAGCCCGGACTGGACACCGGTGATCGAGCCGTTGGCGTTCATGTTCCACTGCTGGTTGGCGCCGCCGTTGCAGTCCCAGACGACCACTGCGGTGCCGTTGGTGGTGCCCTTGCGCTTCGCGTCCAGGCACTTGCCGCCGTGGGTCTTCAGCTGCTTGCCGGCGGTGTGGGTCCAGCGCTGGTTGGTCTGGCCGCTACAGTCCCACAGCTGCGCCTGGATGCCGTTGGTGGTGGTGGAGGAGGCGGGGATGTCGATACAGCGGCCGGAGGCCACGCCTTTGATCTCCCCCGTACCCGTACCGTCGGCGGGCTTGCTCGGGGTGGTACCCGGGCCGGATCCGAGGGCGTTCATGACGGCGGTGTACGCGGGCTTGGGCTTGCCGTTCCGGTCGAACAGCAGGGGGTTCTCGCCGCTCCGCCAGGAGTCGCTGTCACGGACGCCCCACACCGTGATGCCGGTGCACCGCGCCACGGACAGGCAGGCTTTGACCGCGTCGGCGTAGTGGGTGGGCGATGCCTGGGCGATGTCCAGCTCGGTGACCTGGACGTCGACGCCCAGGGCGGCGAAGCCCGCCAGGGTGGTTGTGAAGCTCGCCGGCGGGCCCCCCGCCCCGAAGTGGCTCTGCAGCCCGACGCAGTCGACGGGCACGCCGCGGGACTTGAAGTCCTTGACCAGTTTGTAGACGCCCTGGGTCTTGGCGTCCGACCAGTTCTCGATGTTGTAGTCGTTGTAGCAGAGCTTGGCCGAGGGGTCGGCCGCGCGGGCGGTGCGGAACGCTTCCTCGATGTAACCGTCGCCGAGCACCTTCTGGAACACCGAGGTGCGGAGCTGCCCGCTGGGACCGTCCTGGAACGCCTCGTTGACCACGTCCCAGGCGTAGATCCTGCCCTTGTAGCGGCTCATCGTGGTGGTGATGTGGGTGTTCATCACGCTGCGCAGGGTGTTCGCGTCACCGATCGAGCCGACCCAGGCAGGGAGCTGCGAGTGCCAGACCGCGGTGTGGCCGCGCACACGCTGGCCGTTCGCCTTCGCACGGTTGACGATCCGGTCGGCGGGGCCGAAGTTGAAGGTGCCGCGGGACGGCTGCACGGCGTCCCACTTCATCTCGTTCTCCGGGGTGACCATGTTGAACTCCCGGTCGGCGATCGCGGTGTACGCCGAGTCGCCGAGCCTGCCGGCGGCCACAGCGGTGCCGAAGTACCTGCCCGAGGGGGACGCCTGCGTACCCAGGCTCGCGGCTCCGGCGGAGCTGGGGAGGAGCGTCATGACACCGGCCACCACCGCTGCGGCCGACAGGCCTACCGCCACTGTTCGGCGACGCCGGCTGAGCCGGTGCAGGCCCTTCATGATTCTCCTCGGGGGTCGCGGGTCACCCCGGGTGCTGTGATCGTGCGGGCGTGTCGCGTCATGTGGAGGGGCTTTCTTCCGGAGATACGTCAAGGGGGAAATCGGGGAACCTGCCACGCCGGCACGTCATGGTGAGCGGCGGGAGGGAATCCCACGCAAATGGAGGCCTCCGGACTCGGGGTCTCGTAACAGAAAAGTCGCGCTGTCCGGAGGATTGCCCAGTGATGCATCTCGCGGGCAGAAAGCGTTATGCCGAGCCCCGCGGCCTGGTCGTCGCTTTGGAAGGCGCGCCGCCCTGGTCACCGGTGACGGTCCTCGGAGTGGCGGCAGCCGTCGACGCTGCGGATCGAAGGTGGACCACCTGCTCAGTGAGCGGTTCTCAGGCCCAGAGGCCGCGATTGAAAATACCGGGAAAGATCGTCGTGCTGGCCCTCGGACAGCACGATGCGGTAGTAGCTCATCCGCAGCCGGGGCTGGTCGAGGTCGAACGTGGTCAGTCCCGACCATGCCAGGTGAAGCGGCAGGCTCACTGCGCCGTGCTCGGGGCCGGCGAGCTCGGAGGGTGCTGCGGGTAGGCGCCGGGCGAACCTGGTGCGGCGGAGATCGGAAAGGCTGGGCTGTGATGCCATACGTCGACTATCCAGGGAGAGGCCGCCGAAGCCGACCGGACGCATGCAAGGTGACCCAAACGAAGAAGCCCCTGGCCGTCGGCCCGGGGGGCTTTCATGTGGAGCGGGTGACGAGAATCGAACTCGCACTCTGAGCTTGGGAACCAGCGGTTCTTGAACGGCTCTGGTGGATCTGACCTCCATGTTTGGCCGAGGCGGGCAATGTCGGTGCGATCTCTGGGCACCGGGCTTGACCGCTGTTGTCCGCTCCGAAGGGCACGGATGGGGCACGAACGCGGTCACTGCGGGGAAACGGCTCTTGGCGTGTCACGCCCAAGCAGTGATGAGGTCGTCAGGGGCGAGGCTGAGGATGCCGTTGGCGCTGCTTCCGCTGCGGGCGACGGCGAGCAAAGGTGTGGAGTCGTCGGTGCCCGGCAGTTGGGAGCGGTGGGTGACGAGGCGGGCGAGGTCGTAGTTGTCGAAGGGCTTGCTCTCCAGCCACTTGATGGATCCGACGAAGGTGATCTTCTTGGCGATGAGAGATCGGTCGGTGCCGACGAGGTCGATTTCAGGGTCGTCTGTGCGGGTCCAGTAGCCGCCGACTGGATCTCGGTCGGCTTCGCAACCCCGAGCGACCGAGAGGCCCAGTTCCCATGCGCGCGGCCGCCGCGATCACTCGACCGAGACTCCCGTCGACGCACACTCCGCAAGGTCAGAACGACAACAGCTGCTTACCTGTACTTGGCCGTGACGCCACGCCATCGGATGACAAGGTTCGGCCGGACGTGTGACAGCGGCCGCCACAAGCCGCTGCCGGACGAACGGGTGTCCCAAGATCGGTGCCGCCGCCGTCTCCGGCGACATCTGTTCTCCACTGCGTCTGTGCCGTGTGATCGGATCGACCACGGCTGTTCGAGGAGTCTCACCTCATGCGTTCACGCGTCATCGCCGCCACGGTCGCCGCGCTCGCGGCCACTGCGGTACTCACGCAACCCGCCCAAGCCGCCCCGCTCGTCGACGGGGTCTACCGGTTCGCGGCTCTCACGGACGGCAAGTGTCTGGTCTGGCCCAAGACACATGCGAGCATCGGCGTGGTGTCGCTGGGCGACTGCGCGGAAACCACGTCCACCTCGGCAAACTGGCAGGTGCTGCGCCGCCTCGACGGAGTGATGGAGGTCTCCCCGTCGGGCTCGGACCCGCGCACCTGCCTGAAGGTGACGTCGCAGCACAGCGTGTCGGTCGCCAGCTGCGGTGACAGGTCCGCCGAGTGGACCGTCTCCTACGGCTCGGCCGGGCCCGGCAGCGTGGTGTGGGCCGACATCGAGCACACGCCTGGCGACTTCTCCCCCTCGTACGGAAAGATCGTGGACGATCCCGGCGTGACCGGTCGGATCGTGGTGCGGCAGGCCCCCATCGAACCGCACTACTGGGCACTGCAGCCGGCCGGATAGCAGTCGTCGGGCCGATCGCTGTCTCGGATACCCGATGCCCCTTGCCGCCCCGTGCCGCAGGTGGCGCTGCACCCGGCATGCTGCCTTCCGCGTTCGCTCCGTCTCCTGTGGGAAAACGGCGGCGGGGGTGTGCCTGGGGTAGGCCCGAGCAACTGCAGCGACTGTCATACCGACCTCGAGCGGCGGGTAAACCCGCTTGTCAGCTGGCTAGTGCTGTGACCGGGATGGTTCACCGTGATCGGAAGGCGGCTCGTGGGACGAGCGCACGCGAAACGGCTGGTATTACTGGGGCATGCAGGAAGAGACCGCACGCTCCGCGATCGACACGTTCATCTCCGCGTTCAACGCCTCGGACGACAGCTATGTGACTGCCCTGCTCTCCCAGGCCCTGACCTCGGACGTGGTCTTCTGGGGGCCGTTGGGCCGCAGCGAGGGGATCGAGGCGGTCGAGCGGTTCGTGCTGGACATCCGGCGCCACCCGGCGGGGACCGGCACGATGGTGCGCTGTTCGGCGGTGGACATGCCTGACGAGTGGGCCCGGTACCAGTGGGTCTTCACGACGCCGGATGGAGGCCCCCGCCTGGCGGGAACGGACGTTGTCCATCTGCGGCGGAGCCTCATCGACCAGGTCATCGTCTTTGCGGGGGAGATCGAGCCGTCCGCCTCCTGAGCCGTCCTTCTGTCGCTTTCCTTCTCCTGAACTTGCCCCTTCGGCGTTCGGGAGCTGCGGTTCGCGGTTAGTCAGACTGCGGTGCTGAAGGGGCGTCCGCCCCAGCGGATGCCCTTTTCGCTGCGGATGCGGGCGCGTTCCTTGCGTTGGGCGGCGAGTACGTCGGGGTGGCGGGCGTTGGTGTTGCGCCAGCGCAGGTAGCGGTGCAGTGCCTGGGTTTGCGCGGGGTGGCTGCGGTGATGGGAGTTGGCCAGGGTGAACTGCCGCAGCGGGCCGAAGTGGGCCTCGATCCGGGTGGCCCAGGAAGCGTAGGTCGGGGTGAAGCACAGCTCGACCTTGATCTTCTTCGCCCAGCGGCGGATGTCCGCGCCGGTGTGGGAGGAGAGGTTGTCCAGGATGATGTAGATCGGGGCGCCGTCGGGTCGGGCGGCACGGATCGACCTGAGCGCGGCCAGGGTGTTGGCGGTGCCCTTGCGGCGGCGGTTGACGCCCCACAGGCGGTCGTCGCCCACGGAGTAGCAGCCGTGGAAGTAGGTGACGCCGTGGGTGCGGCGGTAGGACGCCGGCAGCCGGTTGGGCTTGGCCTGCTTCGCCCAGCAGGAGCCTGCGGTGGGCCGGATCCCCAGGGGCCCGAACTCGTCGAAGGCGAAGACCCGGCCCGGGAAGCGGTCCAGCACCTGCTCGATCCGGTCGAGCTTGGCGTCGCGATCAGGGTCGGGTGACTCCTTCCAGGTCTTGGTGCGCTGGAAGGTGATGCCGCGGCGCCGGAGCAGGCACCGTAAGGTTTCACGGCCGGTGTGGATGACACGTCCGTGCGCTTTCCGCAGGTAGGCGGCGAGTTTGCGGATCGACAGCGGGTGAAGGGCTGGCGGAGCTTGCTGGGGCGAGTGGTGGCCGTCCGGATGACGAAGTCCTCGTCGTCACGGCTGAGTAGGCGGGGACGGCCTCCCGCCCACTGAGGGTCCAGGCAGATCAGGCCGATCTCGTTGAAGCGGTGGATCACATCGCGCACGGTGTCCTCGTCGGCCTGGACCAACTGGGCGATCACCGGCGCCCGGTTCCCGCCCGCCGAGGCGAGCAGCATCATCGCGCGCCGGTAGCGCACCGAACTCGTGCTGCCCCGGCGCACGATCTGCTGCAGCTTCTGCCCCTCCTGGTCGGTCAGTCTGCGTACACGGACAGGCTCAGCCACCGCGCCTCCAGCGATCGGATCGGACGTCACCGCACATCCAACCGTCGCGACCACCAACCCGGCGAACCTTCCCGGCCAGAGCACTAGGAGAGCCGGGACTGCCGTCTCAAGGACGACGGCGTCCACGACGCATGCTCGTCGGCTCTGGTGAAGCGCGCCTCAACTGTCGCGACGGCGACTGCGGCAGAGACGGCCAGGAGGCCGACGAGGAGCGGCAGTCTGACGTTCACGCCTGTCAGGGAGCCGGCCAACGCCGTTCCGGCGGATCCGGACGTGATCTTCAGTGCCGCGACCCAGATGAAGACCTGGCTACGCGCGCTGCGCGGTGCGTACTCCGTGCGGGCGGCGAGGGTGGAGGCGAAGAAGCAGGAGTTGAGGATTCCGGTGAGCGCGTAGGCCGCGATGGTCGTCGTGAAGGTGGGGCTCGCGGCGACGGTGAGGAGGCCGGCGGCGACGCCCAGGGCGAGGCGGCGCATCAGCCGGTCCGGATGACCGGTGAAGGGGAGGAACATGACGGCTATGGCCCCGGTGAGATTGCCGAGACCGTAGGCCGCGGTGAGTGCGGCCGCGGTGGCCGGCTCGACGCCGAGGACGTTCGTCATGTGGACTGCGGTGACGGGCAGTGCGGCGACGCTCAGGGCGACGATCATCGTCAGGTATGCGGTGCGCCGGAGGCGGCCGGTGCGGGCTATCAGCGCGAGGGTTGCTCCCGGCTGGAGGACCGTTGTCCTGTCGCCACCGTGGGACGGCGCGGTGAACGGCAGAAGCAGGACGCCGCCTGCCGCCGTGGCCGCCACCGCCGCGAGGGCGTGAGCCGCCGCGGTGGGTGAGATCCACCCGGACAGGGCGGCCACCAGGGAGGGGCCGACGGTGCCGCCGATGCCGTAGGTGGCCACGTCCCACCCCTGGGCCCGCCGCTGCGTGCGCAGTCGAGGTCCGACGATGGCGGGCAGTCTGCTGCTGATGCCCCCGGTCAGCAACGGCCCGCACGTACCCGCTGTGGCGAGCAGAAGCCCGGTCAGCACGGCGGGGACCCGACCGTAGGTCAGTACTCCTGCGGTCAGCGCGGTGGCATACAGCAGGCAGGCCGCCGCGATGACCTTCCGGCCGTCTTGGGCGAGGTCCAGCGACCGGGCGACGAAGGGACCGAGCAGGTGCGGGGCGGTGACGCACGCACCGAGTACCCCGGCGAGCGTTCCGGAGCCACCGGAGGCGGTGACGAGCAGAACGACGGCGACCACGGCGCCGCCGTCGGCGGTACGGGCGAGGGCCGCGGCGATGACGTAGCGCGCCAGACCGCCCCTGCCCTTTCCGGGCGGGGGTGGGACTTTCGCTTCTCTCGGCGTGGCTGCTGTGTGCTGTTGGCTCATGGTGTTCGTGTTCAGAAGGTGAGCTGGAGAGCGTCCAGTGCGGCGGCGACCTCGCGGCGTGCGGTCTCGTCCAGTGAGCGCAAGGGGCGCGGCAGGTTCGGTTCCCTCGTCAGGCCGAGGTGGGAGGCGGCGGCGGACATGACGCGCAGGCTGCCGTGCTGCCGGAAGAGGGCCCACAGCGGTTCGAGGTCTTCGGACAGTTCCGTGGCCGTGTCTGCGTGTCCGGCCTGTGCGGCGCGGGTGAGGGCGAGGGCGGTCTGCGGGAAGGTGCCGCCGATGACCGAGTACCAAGCGTCGCACCCGGCGGTCAGGCCGCGGGCGGCCATCCAGTCGCCGCTTATCCCGATGGAGACGGTGTCGGGTATCAGCGCGCGCAGCGTGTCGACGCGGAGCTCGGCCGCGGACGGGTCGTCGGGCACGCTGGGGATCTTGATCGAGGCGACGTTCGGCAACTGCGCGACGCGGCCGTGCAGTTCGTCCGTGAAGTGAACGTGCGTGGTGGCGGGGTTGTCGTACACGCACAACGGTACGGAAAGTTCACGCGTGACGTCCTCGTAGAGCCCGAACACCTCCTCCTCGGTCAGCGGCTGATACGTCATCGGGGCGAGCAGCAGCGCGGAGGCGCCGGCCTTCTGCGCGTCCTCGGCCAGCTGAAGCACGTGCGAGGTGCGCAGCGCGCCGATGCCGACGATGACGGGTACCCCGTCGGCAGCCTCGACCGCGATCTGCGCTGCGTGTGCGCGCTGCTCTCGGGTGAGGTAGGCGTAGCTGCCGGTGGACCCGAGCGCGCCGATCGAGTCCACCCCCGTGGCGGCGAGACGGGTGACGAGCGCGGTGTACGCCGCGGTGTCGATGCGCTGCTCGCTGGTGGGGGTGAGGGGGAAGGCGCTCAGGCCGTGGAACACGATGACTCCTCGTGGCGGGTGGGAAGGGTGTTGGTCAGTCGGTCGTCGCGCGCAGTTCCGCGACGACCGCGGCGAGTTCGGCGGCGAACGCCCCGGCCTGCGACTCGGTGAGGGTGGCGGTGGTGACCCGGATGGCGCCCCGGTGGGCGGCCGGGTCCGGTGCGAAGAGGTGACCCGGGCGAACCGCCCAGCCCCGATGTGCCAGAGCCCTGACCGCGGCCCTGCCGTCGACGTCGAGTTCGACCCAGACGTTCAGCCCGTCCGGCCGGTGCGGGACCTCGATGCCATGGGCGTGCAGCCGCTCGACGAGCAGGCCGCTGCGCCGGGCGTAGACCTCACGGGCCCGTTCATGGAGTTCGTGGACGCTCGGATCGAGCAGCAGTTGACGGGCGGCGTGTTGCAGCAGGCGGCTGACCCAGGTGGTGCCGGCACTCAACCGCGCCTCCAGGCGCGCGGTGGTCTCGGCGTCGGCGGCGACGAGCGCGAGACGCAGATCCGGTCCGAGGAACTTGGACACGGACCGCACCAGTGCCCAGCGTGCGCTGCCCGGTGGTGTGATCCGGTGGTACGGCCGGGCGGAGACCGCTGAGAAGTGGTCGTCCTCGATCACGAGGACCTGGGGATGCTCCGACAGGATTGCCCGCAGGCCGGCTGCCCGTTCCTCGGTGAGACTCGCGCCGGTCGGGTTGTGGGCGCGGGGTGTGCAGATGACCGCGCGGGCACCGGCCTTCAGGGCGGCCCGCAGAGCGTCGGGGCGCATGCCGGCTCCGTCCACCCCCACTGGTGCCGAGCGGTAGCCGTTCAGGCGCAGGGTGCCGATGCTCGCCAGGAAGCAGGGGTCCTCTATCGCCACCAGATCCCCACGGGTGAGGTGAGCATTCAGGATCCGCTCGGTGGCATCCACGGCTCCAGAGGTCACCAGCGTGCGGAACGAATGATCTATGTCCTCGGCGAAGTCGGCACGGGCCCAGGCGTCCAGCCCTGCGTCGATGGCCGGCACACCGTACAGCGGCTGGCTGTAGTCTCCGCGCCGGGCGGCGGCCAGGATGTCGGGCAACAGGCTCGGGTCGGGGTTGCCGCCGGCCAGGTCGATGCAGTCGTCACAGGTGCCGGTGCCTTCGCGCGCGAGCTGCGGTACCGCCGCGACCACCGTGCCACCGCGGCCCCGCGTCTCGGCCACTCCCGCCTCGACGAGCCGCCGGTATGCGAGGGCGACCGTGTTCCGGTTGACCCCCAGCTCAGCTGCGAGCACGCGCACCGGGGGCAGACTCGTCTGCGGCTCCAGAACACCCGAAGCGACCTGGTCGCGCACGCTCCCCGCGATCTCAGCCGCGGTGGTCCCCTTGATGTCCACGTGATCACCTCTGCCTAAACTCGTCGAGATACGTCCTATGCCAAATATTGTCCTATGCCAATATGGAAAGCAAGGGGCGGAGGTACCCGCATCGCCCACAAGGGCTCTGCCCCCGGTCGCCCGACTGCGGGCCGGGCGAGCTCCTGCAGGGCCGCGGCCAGGGCGTCAGCGGCCACGTAAAGGGAGCGCCGACGGCCGCGGCCTCACCCGAGATCGACCATGGACGCCACGCCCTGAGCACCGAGGATCATGGTCGCGGCCGATCACCGACATCGAGGAAGGAACCCCGAGGATGAACGGAATAGTCACGGCCGTCAGCAGCAACGGCGAGTACACGTTCACCAAGCCGAACCGGGACAGCATCACGCTGCTCGGCGGGCTCGGTGTGGAGGGCGACGTACATGCCGGCGTGACGGTCAAGCACCGCTCTCGAGTCGCACAGGACCCCACCCAACCGAACCTGCGCCAGGTCCACCTCATCCATGAAGAGCTCTTCGCCGAAGTCGGCGCGGCAGGATTCAAGGTGATGCCCGGCGACCTCGGCGAGAACATCACCACAAGCGGCATCGATCTACTCGGCCTGCCGGTCGGCACGCTGCTGCGCATCGGCGACGATGCCGTGCTGGAGGTGACCGGCCTGCGCAATCCCTGCCTGCAGATCGACATCTTCCAGGACGGGCTGCTGAAGCAGGTCGTCGGCCGTGACGAGCTCGGGAACATCGTACGCAAGGCAGGAATCATGAGCATCGTGAAACAGGGCGGCGTGGTCCGGCCGGGCGACGTGATCGAAGCGGAGCTCCCCAGCGGCCCGCACCGGCCTCTGGAACGAGTCTGACGTTTCTGCCAGACAGGGGGCTGCCAACCGATTGGCAGCCCCCTGCCTCGGACCGGCGTGCTCTTCATCCGACGCCTCGTCTCCGGGCGACGCATCCGGTACGTCAAGCTCGGCAAGCACGTCCGTATCGGCGAGAGCGTCCTGTCCGCGTACGCCGAGGAGCGGACAGGGACCCTGTCCGTGGCCGATGTGCCGGCTTTGCGCCGGTGGCGCGATGGCGCGGCCCGCGAGAAGGTGCCGCGCCGCAGCTTCGGTGCGACCCGCAAGCTGTACTCGGGGCGCTACCAGGCCCGCTGTCCCGGCACGGGAGGCGTGTCCTCGGCGTCGCTCCGGAAACGTACGGGGCCAAGCGCGACGCCGAGGCGCTCCTCACCCAGGTCCAGGCCGACCGGGCCCCGACCCGACCGGCGGCGAGGTGCTGTTCTCCGAGTACGCCACGCGCTGGATCGACGAGCGCTGCGCCGCCGCTACCGACGAGGAGCTGCACTGGCGACTGCCTCGCCGCCACCTGGAGCCGGCCTTCGGCGAGCAGCACGTCAACGCCATCAGCCCGGCCGAGGCGAGGACGTGGCGCGCGGAACGCGCAAGGCGACGGGTGCCACCACGGCGGCGAAGTCCTGTCTGCTGCTGAAGGCCATCATGCAGACGGCTGTCGAGGACGAGCTGATCCGCTGGAACCCCCGCGGCGCGGGGCGCGGGGGTGCGGACGAGCGGCCGGTGGCCACCGTCGAGGAGGTCTTCGCTTTCCCCGGGGTCATCGGCATCCGATGGCGGCTGATGGTCCTCCTCGGTGCTTTCGCCTCCATGAGGCAGAGGAGCTCGCCGAGCCGACATCGACCTCGGCACCGGCTCGGTACGGGTGCGGCGGGCCGCTCTGGAACTGAACACAGGCCGCCGGGTGATCGGTGAGCCCAAGCCCCGCGCGGGCAAACGGGAGATCGTGCTCCCGGCTTCGTCCATGGTCGGTGCGGGCCGGTCCTCGGAGCGGGCCCAACTGACCTGCCAGAACCCCACCAAGGCGCATCAGCGCAAGCTCGCCGACGACATCGACGCCGACGCCCGCAGTCGGCGCACGTCGGCGGACCGTGAGGGGGCACCAGTGCAACCGCCGCCGTCCACCGGATCGCTCCTCCGCTTCCGGCTCCCGCAGGAGCTGCCCGGGGAGGTGATGCGCAGGGGCGCGCTCCAGGCAGCCAGCCGGGGCCGCACCCCTCGATGTGTGGCGCGGGTCACTCGGCATGCATCTCGGCATTCGAGCCGCCCTCGCGCGGGGCTGCTCCGAGTGGCGACTCGGCAGGTAATCTGATGCCCCATGAGGACGCTTACGGCGCGCGAGCCCCGATAGGTCTAGAACGACAAACAAGCCCCAGGTCACTTACCTGAGGCTTGTCATGGAGCGGGTGACGAGAATCGAACTCGCGCTCTGAGCTTGGGAAGCTCATGTTCTACCATTAAACTACACCCGCGAAGCGTTGCCGATGATCACCGGCGCTGCACCGCTCAACACTGTACCCCATGTCAGGCCCTCGGCGTATGAGCCGCAGGGTCTGTGCGTCGTGCCCGAGGTGGAGGGCGGGGAGTGTACGGGGTTGAGGGTGGAGGGAGTTGGGGGCGTAGCGTGGTGGTCGGAGTGCCGCTTGTGGCGGCGTCCTGTTCATCCCCTAATGTGGCGTTCTCGTCCATATGCGGTTGGGGAAGGGACTTGATGGAGTCGATGGAGCGCACCGTCGTCCGCTGTGCCGAAGGGCACGTTTTCGCTACCTCGTCGTTTCCGATGCAGCAGCTCGGGGCCGACCGGATCGGGCCGGGGCGGTTGCTCCGGTGTCCCCGGTGCGCCCGGTTGCGGCAGGCCGTTCCGGTGGGGGCCGAGAAGCGGTAGGCCGGAGAGCGTCCGCCGGAAGCCGGAAGCCGGAAGCCGGAAGCCGGAAGCCGGAAGCCGGAAGCCGGGAGCCGGGAGCCGGAGAGCGGTAGCTGGGAAGCGGTAGGCAAGCCGTGGAGGTGGTGGCGGGAGGCGCGGGCGCCGGTCCGGTTGGGGTGGGGTCGTGCCTTCTGCGTATCCTCGGGGCGTGCTTCTCTCAGACAAGGACATCCGGGCCGAGATCGACGCCGGGCGAGTCCGTATCGATCCGTACGACCCTTCGATGGTGCAGCCGTCGAGCATCGACGTGCGGCTGGACCGCTACTTCCGGGTGTTCGAGAACCACCGGTACCCGCACATCGATCCGGCGGTGGAACAGCCCGATCTGACGCGGACCGTCGAGCCGGAGGGTGACGAGGCGTTCATCCTGCACCCCGGCGAGTTCGTGCTGGCGTCCACGTACGAGGTGATCTCGCTCCCCGACGACCTGGCCTCGCGGCTGGAGGGGAAGAGTTCGCTCGGGCGGCTCGGGCTGGTGACGCACTCGACGGCCGGGTTCATCGACCCCGGGTTCTCCGGGCACGTGACCCTGGAGCTGTCGAACCTCGCGACCCTGCCGATAAAGCTCTGGCCGGGGATGAAGATCGGGCAGCTGTGTCTCTTCAAGCTGTCCTCGTCCGCCGAGTTCCCCTACGGCTCCGAGCGGTACGAGTCGCGGTACCAGGACCAGCGGGGCCCGACGGCCTCGCGGTCCTTCCAGAACTTCCATCGGACCCAGGTGTGATCGACCATGACCAGTGACGTGCGGGAGAACCTGACCTACGAGGGCTTCGGCCGCGCCGTGCGCGAGCTGGCCCAGGCCGTCGCCGACGACGGGTACGAGCCCGATGTCGTCCTCAGCATCGCCCGCGGTGGGGTCTTCGTGGCCGGTGGGCTCGCCTACGCGCTCGACTGCAAGAACATCCACCTGGTCAACGTGGAGTTCTACACCGGGGTCGGGACGACCCTGGAGATGCCCGTGATGCTGGCTCCCGTGCCCAACGCGATCGACTTCTCGGAGAAGAAGGTTCTGATCGCCGATGACGTCGCCGACACGGGCAAGACCCTCAAGCTCGTCCATGACTTCTGCGTCGACCACGTCGCCGAGGTCCGCAGCGCCGTCATCTACGAGAAGTCCCACTCCCTCGTGAAGTGCGAGTACGTGTGGAAGAAGACCGACGACTGGATCAACTTCCCCTGGAGCGTGGAGAAGCCCGTCGTCCGGCGGGATGGGCAGGTTCTCGACGCCTGAGGGCTGTCCGGCTTCGCAGTCGAGGGGAAGGGCCCCGGAGCGTGGAAGCGCTCCGGGGCCCTTCCCCTCGGTCAGATCGTGCCCAGCTTGATGATCGACAGCAGTGCGATCAGCTGGATCGCCGACGCTCCCAACGCCTTCGGCCACGGCAGGTCGTGCGACTTGCTCACCATCGACGTGAACAGCGCGCCCGCCGCCAGCCAGGTCAGCCAGCCCACGACCTGGACCAGGGAGTTCTCACCGCCCAGGAAGACGGCGAAGAGCAGACGCGGGGCGTCCGTGATCGACATGATCAGCATCGACAGGCCCACGGTCGGCTGCCACGAGCCCGTGCCGCCCAGCTGGCGGGCCAGGGTGTGGGTCACCGCGCCGAGGACCAGGCCGCCGATGACGAAGCCGACGCCGGTGAAGAGGACGTACGGGACGGCCGTCGAGATCGTCGCCTTGATCGCCTCGTCGCGCGCCTGGTCGAAGCCGAACAGCGCGAGCAGGCCGTAGAGGAACGTGACGATCAGCGCCGGGCCCCAGACCGCGTAGTCCCGCATCTGCCAGAACGTCGGGCCGGGGCGCATCACGATGCCGGTCAGCAGCTGTTTCCAGTGCAGCCGGGGGCCGGCGGGCTGGGCGGGGGCGGAGCCGGCGTGGTAGGTGCTGCCGTCGCCGTACGGGTCCTCGTCGACGCGGAACGCCTGTGTGTGGCCCGGGTTGTCGGCGTAGGGGTCGTGCGGCGCGGGGGCGCCGGCGTAGGGGTCGCCGAAGTACTCCGGCTCGCCGTGACCGCCGTGGTGACCGCCGCCGTGGCCCTGGGGGGCCTGGCCGTGGTGACCGCCGTATCCGTGGGTCCCGTGGCCGCCGCCGTTGTTGTACGGGGCGTTGTACGGCGGGGGCGCCGAGCCGTTGCCGCCTCCTGCCGTCGGCCAGGGCTGAGCGCCGTACGGCGGCTGTGGTGCCTGCCCTCCGTACGGCTGCTGCCGCTGCTGCTGCGGTTGTTGCGGGGTGCGGTTGTCCCGGCCGCGTCCGATCCTGAATCCAGCCACCCGTCGAACGTACCTGGTACTCGGTGGTCGGGAGCGGGGGGCCGGGCAGCCCGTTCGCCATTGCGGCCGAGCTGTGACATCCCCTAGGGGGGCGTACGCGGGGAGTTCCGGGGCGCTCGGCGGGGAGTTCCAGAGGGAGAGCGGTCGCCGCGGGCCGGGTGCTCGGGCCACGCGTTGCCGAACCGGGCCTGCGTCGGGATGCCTGCGGCGACGGCCTTGGCGTCAGGTGCTGCGGTGAGCCGGACGGGGGCTGGAGCGGCACGGGCGGGGCGCCGGCGCCGTTGTACGGGAGGCGGGGGAGGCGGGGGAGGCGAGGGAGGCGGTCCGGTCGGTGAAGCCGTCCCGGTCCAGGTCCCAGGCGGCCCCGGTGTGGCCGCGGTTGTCGTCGCCGCTCCTCCCTCCCCGCCCTGGCACGGAAAAGCGGCCGGTCCTGCCCCCGAGGCAGGTCCGGCCGCTCATCACGCCGATGCGTTACGTCACTTTGCCGGTTCGGGCTCCGGCTCGTCCACCTGTTCCGTGTCACCGGTCGGGTCGAGGGGCGTCTTCACGGACTCCAGGAGGAGCTGCGAGACGTCGACGACCTGGATGGACTCCTTGGCCTGGCCGTCGTTCTTCTTGCCGTTGACCGAGTCGGTCAGCATGACGAGGCAGAACGGGCAGGCGGTGGAGACGATGTCCGGGTTGAGGGCGAGGGCTTCGTCGACGCGCTCGGTGTTGATGCGCTTGCCGATCCGCTCCTCCATCCACATACGGGCGCCACCGGCACCACAGCAGAAGCCGCGCTCCTTGTGGCGGTGCATCTCCTCGTTCCGCAGACCGGGCACCTTCGCGATGATCTCGCGCGGCGGGGTGTAGATCTTGTTGTGACGGCCCAGGTAGCACGGGTCGTGGTACGTGATCAGGCCCTCGACCGGGGTGACGGGGATCAGCTTGCCCTCGTCGATGAGGTGCTGGAGCAGCTGCGTGTGGTGGATGACCTCGTACTCGCCGCCGAGCTGCGGGTACTCGTTCGCGATCGTGTTGAAGCAGTGCGGGCAGGTCGCGACGATCTTCTTCGACGACTTCGGCTTCTTCGTCTCCGGCTCGTCGTCGTCCTCGCCGTACGCCATGTTCAGCATCGCCACGTTCTCCTGGCCGAGCTGCTGGAACAGCGGCTCGTTGCCCAGGCGCCGGGCGGAGTCACCGGTGCACTTCTCGTCGCCGCCCATGATCGCGAACTTGACGCCCGCGATGTGCAGCAGTTCGGCGAAGGCCTTGGTGGTCTTCTTGGCCCGGTCCTCCAGGGCGCCCGCGCAGCCGACCCAGTAGAGGTAGTCGACCTCGGTGAGGTCCTCGACGTCCTTGCCGACGATCGGGACCTCGAAGTCGACCTCCTTGGTCCACTCCACGCGCGCCTTCTTGGCGAGGCCCCAGGGGTTGCCCTTCTTCTCCAGGTTCTTGAGCATCGTGCCCGCCTCGGACGGGAACGCGGACTCGATCATCACCTGGTAGCGGCGCATGTCGACGATGTGGTCGATGTGCTCGATGTCCACCGGGCACTGCTCCACGCAGGCGCCGCAGGTGGTGCAGGACCACAGGACGTCCGGGTCGATGACGCCGTTCTCCTCGGCGGTGCCGATGAGGGGGCGCTCGGCCTCGGCCAGGGCGGCCGCGGGCACGTCCTTGAGCTGCTCCTCGGTCGCCTTCTCCTCGCCCTCCATCGTCTTGCCGCCACCGGCCAGGAGGTAGGGGGCCTTGGCGTGCGCGTGGTCGCGCAGCGACATGATCAGGAGCTTCGGGGAGAGCGGCTTGCCCGTGTTCCAGGCGGGGCACTGCGACTGGCAGCGCCCGCACTCGGTGCAGGTGGAGAAGTCGAGGATGCCCTTCCAGGAGAACTGCTCGACCTGGGAGACACCGAAGACCGCGTCGTCGGCCGGGTCGTCCCAGTCGATCTCCTTGCCGGCCGTCGTCATCGGCTGGAGCGCGCCGAGCGCGGCCTCGCCGTCGGCGTTCCGCTTGAACCAGATGTTCGGGAAGCCGAGGAAGCGGTGCCAGGCCACACCCATGTTGGTGTTGAGCCCGACCGTGATCGCCCAGATCATCGTCGTACCGAGCTTGATCATCGCGAACAGGTAGACCAGGTTCTGCAGCGTTTCGACGCTCAGCCCGTTGAAGGCCAGCACCAGGGGGTACGAGGCGAAGTACGCGGGACCGTAGCTGTCCACGTCGTGCAGCGCGCCCTCCAGGCCGCGGAGCACCATGATCGCGGCGCCGATGATCAGGATGACCGCCTCGACGAAGTACGCCTGGCCCATCTTCGAACCGGTGAAGCGCGACTTGCGGCCCGCCCGCGAGGGCAGGTTCAGCTGGCGGATCGCGATCAGGACGAGGATGCCGAGGGTCGTGCCGAGCGCGATGAACTCGATGTAGACCTCGTACGGCAGGAAGGTGCCGATGTACGGCAGCACCCAGTCGGCCTTGAACAGCTGGCCGTACGCCGTGACGATCGTCAGGCCGAGCGTCAGGAAGCCGACCGCGACGAACCAGTGGGCGACGCCCACGATTCCCCAGCGGTTCATGCGGGTATGGCCGACGAACTCCTTGATCAAGGTGATCGTCCGCTGCTTGGGGTCGTCGGTGCGGCTGCCTGCGGGTACCGCCTGTCCGAGACGGACGAAGCGGTAGATCTGCGCGACGGCTCGGGCGACGAGCGCAACGCCGACCACCGTCAGCACCAGCGACACGATGATCGCGGCGAGTTGCATGAGTAGGGCTCCTCGGGCCTGCGAGAGCGGGATCCAGTTGACTACTGCCCACTACTACTAAGCAGTAACTTAATTAGTCTGTGCTGACACTATCCACTTATTCCACCCCGCTGTAGCCGGGCGGGCGGTGATCTGTGTCGCTCAGGTGTGCCTTGGTTGTACGGGGTCCGTGCCGCCACCGGGGCGCACCTTCCGGAGCGCCGTGCGCAGGGGGTTGCGTACGGCTTCCGCGAGGACCGCCAGGTAGAGCACGACTCCATGGTGCTCTGCGTAGTGCTGGTCCAGCAGGGCGGGGTCGTCCCACGGCATGCCGGAGCGGGCGCGGACCTGCGCGAGTCCGGTCAGCCCCGGCCGTAGCTCCTGCCGCCACTGCCGGGCCCCCGGCCCTGCGACGCGCGGGTCGCCCGGGGGCAGCGGGGCCGGTCCTACGAGGGAGAGGTCGCCCCGGACGACGTGGGGGAGCCGGGAGAGCAGGTCGAGCCGGAGTCGACGGGTGCGCAAGGAGCGGAGCGTGAAGACCCGGCCGCCCAGGCCCGTACGGAGGCTGCGGTCCCATACTCCGCCGGGGCCCCGCCGGACCGCGAGGGCCAGGGTCCCGACGGCGACGGCCGGGGCCGCCGCGACGAGGAGGGCGGTGCCGAGGACCAGGTCCAGGAGGCGTTCGGGGGAGGTGCGGGGGGTCAGGCGGCCGAGGAGGTGCTCGGCGCGGTCGGTCAGGCTGGTGAAGTGCGCGGCGGGGCGGGAGGGGAAGTGGCCGCGGGCGGTGCCGGAGTACGGGGTGCGGGGGCGGCCGTGGGGGGCGCGCTGGGTGGGGGCGGGCGCGTCGGGGGCGTACGGGAGGGGAGTGCGCGGGACGGGGGCGTACGGCTCCGTCGCGTACGGGGCGGGGGTGCGCGGCTCCTGAGGGGGTGCCGGGGGCCGTGGCCGCTGGTGCCGCTGCCGTGGTTGCTGCTGCTGCTCCCGTCGTCTCTGGGCCTTCTTCCTCTGCTGGTTCTTCTGCCGCACGCGCCGCTGTCTCGCGTTCCGCATCGCGCCCGCCCGGGGTTCGGAGTCCGATGGTGTGCCTGGAGCGGCCGATCGATGGCCTTTCCGGCCGGCTCGGGGCATTTCGTGACAGAACGATCCCACGGTGGGAGGGTGGGGTGGGGGAGCGGCGCGAGGGTGACGCACACCGGCATCTAAGTTGAGTCAGGTCGACTCAGGTCTGTTGACTCCAAGAGGGGTGTCGTGCATTCTTGAGTCAGATCCACTCAAGTAGTCAGTTGGAGGAATTGAAATGGCACGTGCGGTCGGCATCGACCTGGGCACGACTAACTCCGTCGTCAGCGTTCTCGAAGGCGGCGAGCCCACCGTCATCACCAACGCCGAAGGCGCCAGGACCACGCCGTCCGTCGTCGCCTTCGCCAAGAACGGCGAGGTGCTCGTCGGCGAGGTCGCCAAGCGCCAGGCGGTCACCAACGTCGACAGGACCATCCGCTCCGTCAAGCGCCACATGGGCACGGACTGGAAGATCGACCTGGACGGCAAGAGCTTCAACCCGCAGCAGATGAGCGCCTTCATCCTGCAGAAGCTGAAGCGCGACGCCGAGTCCTACCTGGGCGAGAAGGTGACCGACGCGGTCATCACCGTCCCGGCGTACTTCAACGACTCCGAGCGCCAGGCGACCAAGGAGGCCGGTGAGATCGCGGGCCTCAACGTCCTGCGCATCGTCAACGAGCCGACCGCCGCCGCCCTGGCGTACGGCCTGGACAAGGACGACCAGACGATCCTCGTCTTCGACCTCGGTGGCGGCACGTTCGACGTGTCCCTCCTGGAGATCGGTGACGGCGTCGTCGAGGTGAAGGCCACCAACGGTGACAACCACCTCGGTGGTGACGACTGGGACCAGCGCGTCGTCGACTACCTGGTGAAGCAGTTCGCCAACGGCCACGGCGTGGACCTGTCCAAGGACAAGATGGCTCTCCAGCGTCTCCGCGAGGCCGCGGAGAAGGCGAAGATCGAGCTGTCGTCCTCGACCGAGACCACGATCAACCTGCCCTACATCACGGCGTCCGCCGAGGGCCCGCTGCACCTGGACGAGAAGCTCACGCGCTCGCAGTTCCAGCAGCTGACCGCGGACCTCCTGGACCGCTGCAAGACCCCGTTCCACAACGTCATCAAGGACGCGGGCATCCAGCTGTCCGAGATCGACCACGTCGTTCTCGTCGGTGGCTCCACCCGCATGCCGGCCGTCGCCGAGCTCGTCAAGGAGCTGACCGGTGGCCAGGAGGCCAACAAGGGTGTGAACCCGGACGAGGTCGTCGCCATCGGCGCCTCGCTCCAGGCCGGTGTCCTCAAGGGCGAGGTCAAGGACGTCCTGCTCCTCGACGTCACCCCGCTCTCCCTCGGCATCGAGACCAAGGGAGGGATCATGACCAAGCTCATCGAGCGCAACACCACGATCCCGACCAAGCGCTCCGAGATCTTCACGACGGCCGAGGACAACCAGCCCTCCGTGCAGATCCAGGTCTACCAGGGCGAGCGCGAGATCGCGGCGTACAACAAGAAGCTCGGGATGTTCGAGCTGACCGGTCTGCCGCCGGCCCCGCGCGGTGTGCCGCAGATCGAGGTCGCCTTCGACATCGACGCCAACGGCATCATGCACGTCGCCGCCAAGGACCTCGGCACCGGCAAGGAGCAGAAGATGACCGTCACCGGCGGCTCCTCGCTGCCGAAGGACGAGGTCAACCGGATGCGCGAAGAGGCCGAGAAGTACGCGGAGGAGGACCACGCCCGCCGCGAGGCCGCCGAGTCGCGCAACCAGGGCGAGCAGCTCGTCTACCAGACGGAGAAGTTCCTCAAGGACAACGAGGACAAGGTCCCCGCGGACGTCAAGACGGAGGTGGAGACCGCTGTCGGCGAGCTGAAGGAGAAGCTCAAGGGCGAGGACACCGCCGAGATCCGTACGGCCACCGAGAAGGTCGCCGCCGTCTCCCAGAAGCTGGGCCAGGCGATGTACGCCAACGCCCAGGCCGAGGGTGCGGCGACGGGCGCCGAGGCTCCGGGCGGCGCCCAGGGCAAGGCCGATGACGATGTCGTCGACGCCGAGATCGTGGACGACGAGAAGGACACCAAGGGCGGTGCGGCGTGACCGAGGAGACTCCGGGCTTCGAGGAGAAGCCCGACGTCCCCTCCGGCGCCACCCCTGATGACGCCGAGCCGAAGGCCGCCGCACCCTCCGAGGAGGAGGCGGCGGCCCCGGCCGGGGACACCGACCAGACGGTCGGCCTGACGGCCCAGCTGGACCAGGCCCGTACGGCGCTGAGCGAGCGCACCGGGGACCTCCAGCGGCTCCAGGCCGAGTACCAGAACTACCGCCGCCGGGTCGAGCGGGACCGGGTCACGGTCAAGGAGGTCGCCGTGGCGAACCTCCTGTCCGAGCTGCTGCCCGTGCTCGACGACGTCGGCCGTGCCAGGGAGCACGGCGAGCTGGTGGGCGGCTTCAAGTCGGTCGCCGAGTCGCTGGAGACCGTCGTCGCGAAGCTGGGCCTCCAGCAGTTCGGCAAGGAGGGCGAGCCCTTCGACCCGACGATCCACGAGGCCCTGATGCACAGCTACGCGCCGGATGTCACCGAGACGACCTGCGTGGCGATCCTCCAGCCGGGGTATCGCATCGGCGAGCGCACCATCCGCCCCGCGCGGGTGGCCGTCGCCGAGCCGCAGCCGGGCGCCACGCCCGCGGCGGCCAAGGAAGAGAAGACAGACGACGAGGAGAGCGGTGGCACCGAGGAGGTCTGACGGGAACCCGTCCGACCACCAGGGTGCACACCGACCGGTCCGGGGGGGGGGGGGGGGGGGGGGGGGGAGCCGGGGGGGGGGGGGGGGGGGGGGGAAGGAAGTGGAAAAGACGGCCGCGACCACGAAGCCGGAAAGACCAGCCCGCCCATCCCA
>NZ_JBWKCM010000037.1:33814-50221 GCF_056436485.1 Streptomyces sp. NPDC043746
CTGTGGTTTGTGGGGCAGGTGTCCACAATGCTTTTTCCTCTTTTACTGTGCGCTCCCCCCCCCCCCCCCCCCCCCCCCCCCCCCTCTCCCCCCCCCCCTCCCCCCCCCCCCCCCCCCCCCCCCCCCCCTCGGCCGATCGTCCGGAAGGAGGGACGTCGATGAGCACGAAGGACTTCGTCGAGAAGGACTACTACAAGGTCCTCGGCGTTCCCAAGGACGCCACCGACGCCGAGATCAAGAAGGCGTACCGCAAGCTCGCCCGCGAGTTCCACCCCGACGCCAACAAGGGTGACGCCAAGGCGGAGGAGCGCTTCAAGGAGATCTCCGAGGCGAACGACGTCCTCGGCGACTCCAAGCGGCGCAAGGAGTACGACGAGGCGCGCGCCCTCTTCGGCAACGGTGGTTTCCGCGCCGGACCCGGTGGTGCGGGCGGCAACTTCAACTTCGACCTGGGCGACCTCTTCGGCGGTGGCGCCCCGGGCGGCGGTCAGGGCGGTGCCGGCGGTGGGTTCGGCGGTGGCGGGGGCGGCCTAGGCGACGTCTTCGGCGGGCTGTTCAACCGGGGCGGCGCGGGCACCCGTGTCCAGCCGCGGCGCGGCCAGGACATCGAGTCCGAGGTGACGCTCAGCTTCAGCGAGGCGGTCGACGGGGCGACGGTCCCGTTGCGGATGTCCAGCCAGGCGCCCTGCAAGGCGTGTTCCGGCACCGGCGACAAGAACGGCACCCCCCGGGTCTGCCCGACCTGCGTCGGCACCGGCCAGGTCTCGCGCGGCAGCGGCGGCGGCTTCTCGCTCACCGACCCGTGCGTGGACTGCAAGGGCCGGGGCCTGATCGCCCAGGACCCGTGCGACGTCTGCCACGGCAGCGGCCGGGCCAAGTCGGCCCGCACCATGCAGGTCAGGATCCCGGCGGGCGTCTCCGACGGCCAGCGGATCCGGCTGCGCGGCAAGGGCGGACCGGGCGAGCGCGGCGGACCGGCCGGCGACCTGTACGTGGTCGTCCACGTCGGCGCCCACCCGGTCTTCGGCCGCAAGGGCGACAACCTCACGGTCACCGTGCCCGTCACCTACCCGGAGGCGACGCTCGGCGGCGAGGTGAGGGTTCCCACCCTCGGCGGCCCCTCGGTCACCCTGAAACTGCCCGCAGGCACTCCGAACGGGCGCACCATGCGCGCCCGGGGCAAGGGCGCGGTCCGCAAGGACGGCACCCGCGGCGACCTGCTCGTCACCGTGGAGGTGGCGGTCCCCACGGACCTCGGCCCGGAGGCCCGGGACGCGCTGGAGGCCTACCGCAAGGCGACCGCGGACGAGGACCCGCGGGCGGAACTGTTCCAGGCCGCGAAGGGAGCTTGAGATGGACGGCCGTCGACGCAATCCGTACCAGCTGACCGATGAATCGCCGGTGTACGTGATCTCGGTCGCGGCCCAGCTCTCGGGCCTGCACCCGCAGACGCTGCGCCAGTACGACCGTCTCGGCCTGGTCTCCCCGGACCGCACGGCCGGCCGCGGCCGACGTTACTCGGCCCGTGACATCGAGCTGCTGCGCACCGTGCAGCAGCTGTCGCAGGACGAGGGCATCAACCTGGCGGGCATCAAGCGCATCATCGAGCTGGAGAACCAGGTCGCCGCGCTCCAGCAGCGCGTCGCCGAACTCTCGGCGGCGGTGGACGGCGCGGCGGTCGCCATGCAGCAGCGCGAGGCCCAGGTACACGCCTCGTACCGCCGCGACCTCGTGCCGTACCAGGACGTGCAGCAGACGGGGGCGCTGGTGGTGTGGCGGCCCAAGCCGAAGAGGCCGATGGGGGACTAGACACGCCCCGGCCCCGCGGCCGCGGCACGCCCCTGCGGCCAGGGCCGCGGCTGCTTCGGTGGCTGCGTTCGCGTCCGCGTCTGCTGTCTGTGCTCGTTTCCGTGTCTGCTTCTGCGGACAGCGGGGCCGGGAGAGGGATTCCACCGCTCTCCCGGCCCCGCTGTCGTACGCGCTTCAAGAAGCCCTCGTACGCCGCCGTGACCGGCCCCGGCGATGCCGGAGCGGGCGAGGCGGGTGCCGAGTCGGAGTGCGGCCGGTGGCGCCGAGGTCTGCATGAGTTCGGCGGCGGGGGAGCGGCGGGCGCGGACGCCTGTCTTCCGGGCCACCCGGTCTTCGGCACGGCCCTCGGCGAGCAGGCGGGCGATGGGGCGCTGGACGGCGGTGTACCGGGCGTGGGGCGGGGCCGCCCGGCGGTTCTCGGCCGACGGGACGGCCTGGGCCCGATCCGCCTTCACCGCTGCCTCTGCGGGATCCCCCTGCTTTAAGCGGGGCGACACGTTCCCTCGCGCGGTCAGGAATCCGATTCCAGGATTCCCGACCGTGCGATCAGGTATCCCAGTTGGGCCCGGCTGTTGCTGCCGAGTGCGGCGCTGAGTTTGGCGATGTGGGACCGGCAGGTGCGTACGTTCATACCGAGGCGCCGGGCGATCGCCTCGTCCACATGGCCCTCGACCAGCAGCTTGGCGATGGAGTGGCGGACCCCGGATATGCCCTCCGGCACGGGGTCGTAAGGAATCTGGTCCTGCAGGGGGATCGCCCGGTGCCAGAACTGCTCGAATACCTTGACGAGGTATTTCACAATGCCCGGATGCCGCAGTTCGAGGGCCACGGTCCGGTCGTCCGTGGCCGGGATGAACGCGACGGTGTGGTCGAAGATCATGAGGCGTTCCACGAGTTCTTCGAGGGTCCGGATCTCCATCCTGCTCTCGGCCATGCGCGCCGCGTAGTTGAGAGTGCCTTGGCTGTGCCGGGCGGTGTGCTGGTACAACGTGCGCATGCCCACCCCGCGCTGCATGAGCATGTTTCCGCGCTCCATGGCCATGTTCAGGGTGTCCTCGCTGCGGCCGCCTCCGGGCTGGATCGTGAGGACTTCGGAGTTGCACTCCGCCATGGCGAGCTTGATGGAGGCGTTGATGCGGCTGATGCCTTCGAGGACGGTGATCGCGTGGGTGATCGGCGGCGTCTGGGCGCTGACGGCCATGAAGGGCTCGAACGCTTTGGTGAGTTCGATCGAGAGGCGCCTGCGCTCCTGGATCTCGCGCTCGATGGGGTGGAGCCGCTGCGTGAGTGCCGCGAACGCCGGTACGGGCCGCAGCCAGGTGGGGTCGTCCGGATCGGGGTGCAGCAGGGCGAACTCCAGGAGGCACGGAGCGGCTTCCGCTTCGGCACGGGCTATCTTCCCCACGCTCAGCGCACTGGCGTAGAGCCGTGCCCCCTCGTCGCACAAAGTGCTGACAGAGTGGGGATGTGTCGTTTTTTTCCTCTTCGTGGTCAATTCTCCACCCCCCAGGAAGATGCATCAGCAGGAACATGATGCATCGTTTCTGTGGTTTGACGTGCCCCGATGGGCCATCGTCTTGTGATGCGGGGGAGAGGAAACCTTGGAAGTAAGGACGAAGCCCACCATGAGTAACAAAACGCTTCGCTCGGTGCTTGCTGTGGCCTTCTCCGCCGGGCTCGCGTTCGGGGTGTTCGGTACCTCGGACCTGACCCGGGGCGATGTACCCCACCGGGCAGTGGAAACGTGGTCGAAGGCGCTGAAGCAAGGCGACGTCGTCTGGGATGCGGTCCCTGCCCGTCAGGCCGGGGCGCACGTGGAGGCGGCCCGCCTCGCCGGTGCGGCGTGGGACTCCGCTCCGGCCGAGAAGGGCCGGGCATGACCACGCCGCCGGACGACCGCACCTTCCGGCGCGAGATGGCAACCGCCTATCGCTCAGGGTGGCATTTCATCGATCTGCTCACGGCACTCCCCCGCCGTGGCGACTCGTTGATGGTCACCCTGTTCGGAGAGCCGATCGTCGTGGTGATGGAAGAGGACGAGGACGTCCGCGCCTATCGGTGCCTCCGCCGCCCCCGCGGCGCGCCGCAGCCCGTCCGCTGCGCCGTCAGATACGGGATGATCTTTGTGAACCTCGATCAGCGGGACCACGAGCTGATCGCGTCAGAACCCCTTTCCGCCACCCCCCGCAGTGCCTGAGCGATTCCCCCGTCGTCACCTGTCGCTCCAGGCGCTTCCCCCACACAGCGGCGCCACCGTGACCTGAACACGGTGGCGCCGTTGTGCTGTCGCCGTACGGGAGGGGCCGGGGCGGTCAGGCGTTTCCGAGGGCCCGGTCCAGGGCGATCTCGATGACGATGCGCTCCGGGTTGGGCCTCGGTGTGCGCTCGTAGCGCTCCGCGTAACGGCTCACCGCGTCCGCGACGACCTCCGGCTCCGTACGGATGGTCGCGCGGCCCTCCAGCGTCGCCCACCGGGCCTTGTGCATCTGGCAGACGGCGACCCGTGCCCCCTCCGGGCCGGCGGCCAGGATGTTGGCGACCTTGCGGGTGCCCCGGCCGGTGATCACCCGTGCCACCCCGGCCTCCGGGTCGTACGTCACGCCCACCGGGACCACGTGCGGCGTGCCGTCCGGGCGGAGCGTCGTCAGGGTGCACACATGCCGCTCGCGCCAGAACGCGAGGTACTCGGGGGTGGGGTTCCGTACGTCTGCCATGGGGGAAGCGTAGGCGGCGGCCCGCGTCCGTGCGGCGGCGGGCGGCGCTCCCGTGCCCGACCCGCCGCCCCTGAGCCCTGGGCCCCTGAGCCCTGCGTCCCTGAGCCCTGCGTCCCCGGGCCCGGCCGCCGGGCCCGGGGAGAGTCCTCGAATTACCTTGAGCGGAATAGACTCAACTTTGTGTACGCTGGATACATCAAGGGACAGGAACCGCCCCAGCTGCGAGGAGGAGCAAGCACCCGTGGACGCCGAACTGACCAACAAGAGCCGCGACGCCATCAACGCGGCCAGTGACAGGGCCGTGCAGGACGGGCACCCCGACCTCACCCCCGGGCATCTGCTCCTCGCGCTGCTGGGGGGCCAGGACAACGACAACATCACCGACCTGCTCGCCGCCGTCGAGGCCGACCAGGCCCTCGTGCGCGCCGGGACCGAGAAGCTGCTCGGCTCCCTGCCCAGCGTCACCGGCTCCACCGTCGCCCCGCCGCAGCCCAACCGCGAGCTGCTGGCCGTGATCCAGGACGCGGCCCAGCGGGCGAAGGAGCTGGGCGACGAGTACCTCTCCACCGAGCACCTGCTCATCGGCATCGCCGCGAAGGGCGGGCGCGCCGGTGAGATCCTGGACGCACAGGGGGCCACCGCCGAGAAGCTGCTGGCCGCGTTCGAGACGAGCAGGGGAGGGCGCCGGGTGACCACACCCGACCCGGAGGGTCAGTACAAGGCCCTGGAGAAGTTCGGCACCGACTTCACGGCCGCCGCGCGCGAGGGCAAGCTGGACCCGGTCATCGGCCGCGACCAGGAGATCCGCCGTGTCGTGCAGGTGCTGTCGCGCCGGACGAAGAACAACCCCGTGCTCATCGGCGAGCCCGGCGTCGGCAAGACGGCCGTCGTCGAAGGGCTCGCCCAGCGCATCGTCAAGGGCGATGTCCCCGAGAGCCTGAAGAACAAGCGGCTGGTCTCGCTCGACCTCGGCGCGATGGTCGCGGGTGCGAAGTACCGCGGCGAGTTCGAGGAGCGCCTGAAGACCGTCCTCTCCGAGATCAAGGAGAGCGACGGCCAGATCATCACCTTCATCGACGAGCTGCACACCGTCGTCGGCGCCGGCGCGGGCGGCGACTCCGCCATGGACGCGGGCAACATGCTCAAGCCGATGCTGGCCCGCGGCGAGCTGCGCATGGTCGGTGCGACCACGCTGGACGAGTACCGCGAGCGCATCGAGAAGGACCCGGCCCTGGAGCGCCGCTTCCAGCAGGTGCTGGTCGCGGAGCCCTCCGTCGAGGACACCATCGCGATCCTGCGCGGGCTCAAGGGCCGTTACGAGGCCCATCACAAGGTCCAGATCGCGGACTCGGCGCTGGTGGCCGCCGCCACCCTCTCCGACCGCTACATCACCTCCCGCTTCCTCCCCGACAAGGCCATCGACCTCGTCGACGAGGCCGCCTCCCGGCTGCGGATGGAGATCGACTCCTCGCCTCTGGAGATCGACGAACTCCAGCGCTCCGTCGACCGGTTGCGCATGGAGGAGCTGGCCCTCAAGAACGAGTCCGACGCCGCCTCCAAGCAGCGTCTGGAGAAGCTTCGCCGCGACCTCGCCGACAAGGAGGAGGAGCTGCGCGGCCTCAACGCACGCTGGGAGAAGGAGAAGCAGGGCCTCAACCGGGTCGGTGAGCTGAAGGAGCGCCTGGACGAGCTGCGCGGCCAGGCCGAACGGGCCCAGCGCGACGGCGACTTCGACGCCGCCTCCAAGCTGCTGTACGGGGAGATCCCCGGCCTGGAGCGGGAGTTGGAGGAGGCCGCCGAGGCCGAGCAGGAAGCATCCAAGGACACCATGGTCAAGGAGGAGGTCGGACCGGACGACATCGCGGACGTCGTCGGCGCCTGGACCGGCATCCCGGCCGGGCGGCTGCTCGAGGGCGAGACCCAGAAGCTGCTGCGGATGGAGTCGGAGCTGGGCAAGCGGCTGATCGGGCAGACCGAGGCCGTGCAGGCCGTCTCCGACGCCGTACGCCGTACGCGCGCCGGGATCGCCGACCCCGACCGGCCCACCGGGTCCTTCCTCTTCCTCGGCCCCACCGGCGTCGGCAAGACCGAGCTGGCCAAGGCGCTGGCGGACTTCCTCTTCGACGACGAGCGGGCCATGATCCGCATCGACATGAGCGAGTACGGCGAGAAGCACAGCGTCGCCCGCCTGGTCGGGGCCCCGCCCGGTTACGTCGGGTACGAGGAGGGCGGCCAGCTCACCGAGGCCGTCCGCCGCCGCCCGTACAGCGTCGTGCTCCTGGACGAGGTCGAGAAGGCCCACCCCGAGGTCTTCGACATCCTGCTCCAGGTCCTCGACGACGGCCGGCTCACCGACGGCCAGGGCCGCACGGTCGACTTCCGCAACACCATCCTCGTCCTCACCTCCAACCTCGGCAGCCAGTTCCTGATGGATCCCCTGGTCAAGCCCGAGGTCAAGAAGGAGCAGGTCCTGGAGGTGGTCCGGGCCTCCTTCAAGCCGGAGTTCATCAACCGGCTGGACGACCTGGTGGTCTTCTCGGCCCTCTCCGGCGACGAGCTGGCCCACATCGCGGGCCTCCAGATCGACCGGCTGGCCAAGCGGCTCGCGGACCGCCGCCTCACCCTGGACGTCACCCCCGAGGCGCTCGCCTGGCTCGCCCAGGAGGGCAACGACCCGGCGTACGGGGCACGCCCGCTGCGCCGCCTCATCCAGACGGCCATCGGGGACCGGCTCGCCAAGGAGATCCTCTCCGGCGAGATCCGGGACGGCGACACCGTGCGGGTGGACCGTGTCCAGGAGGAGGGCGAGGGCGGCCTGACCGTGGGCCCGGCCTCCCGGGCCTCGTCACCCTCGTAGGCCCGGCCTCCCCGGCCCCGTCACCTCCGCACGCCCGGCCTCCCGGGCCCCGTAACGCCCGGGAGGCCTCGGCCCCGTGACCCCGCACGCGGAGAGTGACAGCTCCTCGCGCACCGTGCGCGTACGCCCGCACGGCCCCGCCCCGGCCCGCTCTCTGTCAGCTTGTGGCGGATAGGGGCCGTGCGGGCTTGCCATGCCCCGCCCGCCATGGGAGAGGATGGCCGCCAACCGCACGAAGGGAAATCACGGTGAGCATCGATCCGTCCTCGATTCCTAATTTCGGGGGCCAGCCCGAACCGCAGGCGGCAGGACCGGAGGGCCCCGTCGTCCCTGACCAGGACCTCGTCAAGCAGCTCCTCGACCAGATGGAGCTGAAGTACGTCGTCGACGACGAGGGCGACCTCGCGGCGCCGTGGGAGGAGTTCCGGACGTACTTCATGTTCCGGGGCGAGGACGAGCAGCAGGTCTTCTCGGTCCGTACGTTCTACGACCGCCCGCACGCGCTCGACCAGCGTCCCGTCCTCCTGGACGCCATCGACGACTGGAACCGCCGCACCCTGTGGCCCAAGGTCTACACCCACTCCCACGAGGGCGAGGAGGGCGAGGCGGGCTCCGTCCGGCTGATCGGTGAGGCGCAGATGCTCATCGGCACCGGCGTCAGCCTGGAGCACTTCGTCTCCTCGACGGTCAGCTGGGTGCGCGCGTCGATCGAGTTCGACAAGTGGCTCCTGGAGCGTCTGGGCCTCGCCCCGGCCGAGGGGAAGACGGACGGCGAGGGGACGGAGTCCGCGGGCGCCTGAGCCCGGCTCCGATCCACGTCGGCGGCCCGGGCGGCGGTCACCACGACCACCGCCCGGGCCGCCGACGCGTTCGGCCCCGCCGTCCCGGCTACCCCAGCCGCCGCAGCCGCTCCACCGCCTCCTCCAGCACCTCGTCCCTCTTGCAGAAGGTGAACCGCACCTGGCTGCGGCCCGCCTCCGGGTCGTCGTAGAAGACCGAGTTCGGTACGGCGGCCACCCCGCACCGCTCCGGAAGGGCCCGGCAGAAGGCGTACGCGTCCTCCTCGCCGAGGGGGGAGATGTCGGTGGTGATGAAGTACGTCCCCTCCGGCTCGTAGACCTGGAAGCCCGCGCTCCGCAGCCCTGCGGCGAGCAGGTCGCGCCTGCGGCGCAGGGAGTCGCGGAACTGCGTGAAGAAGGTGTCGGGGAGCTGGAGCGCCTCCGCGATCGCGTACTGGAACGGCCCCCCGCTCACGAACGTCAGGTACTGCTTCGCCGAGCGCACCGCCGTCACCAGCGGCGCGTCGGCCGTCACCCAGCCGATCTTCCAGCCCGTGTACGAGTACGTCTTGCCCGCCGACGAGATGGAGACCGTCCGTTCGCGCATCCCGGGCAGGGCCGCGATGGGGTGGTGGGCGCCCTCGAAGACCAGGTGCTCGTACACCTCGTCCGTCACCACCAGCAGGTCGTGCTCCACCGCCAGGGCCGCGATCCCCCTCAGCTCCTCGGAGGTGAGGACCGCGCCGGTCGGGTTGTGCGGGGAGTTGAGCAGCAGCAGCCGGGTGCGCGGGGTGATCAGGGCGCGCAGTTCGTCCAGGTCCGGGCGGAAGGCGGGGGCGCGCAGGGTGAGGGGGACCCGGACGCCGCCGGCCAGGGCGATGCACGCGGCGTACGAGTCGTAGTACGGCTCGAAGGCGATGACCTCGTCACCCGGCTCCACCAGGGCGAGCAGGGCGGCGGCGATCGCCTCGGTGGCCCCGGTGGTGATCAGGACCTCGGTCTCCGGCGACCAGGTCAGGCCGTAGAAGCGCTTCTGGTGGTCGGCCACGGCGTTCCGCAGCTCCGGGATGCCGGGGCCCGGCGGGTACTGGTTGCCGTGCCCGGCGCGCAGTGCCCGGACGGCCGCCTCCCGGATCTCCTCGGGGCCGTCGGTGTCGGGGAAGCCCTGGCCGAGGTTGATCGAGCCGGTCCGCCCGGCCAGCGCGGACATCTCCGCGAAGATCGTCGTCCCGAACCCGGCCAGGCGGCTGTTGAGCAGCGGTCGTCCCTGTGTCATGGGCGCCATCCTGTGCCCAAGCTCTGAAGTTGCTCAAGTCTGCTTTGGGTCGCGGGTGGTGCGGGGATTCCCCTGGCACGAAGACGCGAAGACACGAAGACACGAGCACGCGAACACACGAAGGAAGCGACGGGGGACCGCGCTTCGGGGGAGAGAGGTGGTGGGCGACATGGTCGTTCTCGTCACGGTGCTGATCGGTGTGGGCATCCTCGTCGGTCTGATGGTGATGCTGGCCCGGCTGACCAGCGTCAAGCACGGGCCGTCCCGGGCGGGCTCCGGGGGCCGGGCCTCCGCGGGCGGCAGCGGTGGCTGGTGGGCGGGCGGTGGCGGAGCCGGTGGTTCGTCCTGCGGCTCCAGCAGCGGCCACTCGTGCGGCGGCGGGTCGTCGTGCGGTGGCGGCGGCGGTGGCGGCTGCGGCGGCGGGGGAAGCTGACCGGGGGAGCGGACCGCCACGGTCGTCGAAGCCGGCGGGGGCGGCAGGCCGCCACGACCGCGCAAGCCGTTCCGCCGCCGGGCGCCCGAGGGTGAACTCCCTTCGGGCGCCCTGTCGTTGAGCCACGCAGAGGAAAATCGTTGAACAGTTGAACCGGGCAGCCCCCGGGGGGATGGAAACCACGTCAAGTTGGGTAAAAACGCTGCGAGTGCGGCGTACTTCGTGATTCCCTCGTCGAAGAGAACATTCAGCCCTCGGACCCCAGTTGGACCAGATCGGGCGCTTCCCTCCTCCCACGTGCCATGCCCAGGGGGCGCCCGCTGTCCATGCGTCCATGTGTGTTTGCGGAGCCGATCCATGCTCACCACCCTCCAGACGGCCTACTCCGATACCCGCGCCGCCGACCTGGCCTGGACCCTGGGCCGGGAACCGCTCCCCGCCCTCGCCGTCCTCGACCTCCGGCTCGGTGGCGCCGAACTCCAGTTGAGGCTGCTCGGCGCCTCCCACCAGGTCCTTCTCCAGGAGGAGCAGGGCGACTGCTCCGAGACCGTCGCCTGTATGCCGGGCAGCAGCACCCCCCTCCCTCTCGGGGTCGCCAAGCGGCTCGGGGAATGGGAGTACGAATTCGCGGCGCGCGTCGAGACCCTGACGCAGGGACAGTTCGCGGGGCGGGCGCAGGAGCTGCTCGCCCTCGTCAGCGACCACCCGCACGGACTGGCCGGCACCTTCCCCGGCTCCCCGTACGCCTTCACCGCCATGCTCGCCCAGCGCATCGAGGGGCAGGTGCGGTGGCGCACCTGGCACGCGTACCCGCAGGAAGGGCAGTTGGTGGTCACTCGGACCCGGGTGGGGGTGCGCGTCCCGGCGCCCGCGGCGTGAGGGGTGCGGCGGAGCGCGAGGGGCGGGGCCCGGCCGGGCGCAGGTGCGCGCAGGTGTGCGGGTGCGGGAGCTGTCGGGGTCTACTTGCACCCTTGCGGGTGACAGGCGGCGACCGGGTCGTGACGTAGCGTTCGCAGCATGATCGACCAGCAGGTGTCGCTGCGAGGGGGCGCGGCGCGGCTCCCCGTACGGCCGAGGACCGGCCGGTTCCTCGTCCTCGCCGCCGTCTTCGTCTGTGCGGCCTGCGGTCTCGTGTACGAGCTGGAACTGGTCGCCCTCGCCTCCTACTTGATCGGCGACTCGGTCACCCAGGCCTCCGTCGTGCTCTCCGTGATGGTCTTCGCCATGGGCGTCGGCTCGCTCCTCGCGAAGCGCATACGCTGCCACGCCGCCGTGGCCTTCGGGCTCATCGAGGCGGCCCTCGCGCTGATCGGCGGCTCCTCGGCGCTGGTGCTCTACGCCTCCTTCGCCTGGCTCGGTGAGTCGCGGTACCCGGTGGTGGGGTTCTCCCTGGCCATCGGCGTGCTCATCGGGGCCGAGATCCCGCTGCTGATGACCCTGATCCAGCGCGTCGACCGGCAGGACGCGGGCGGTGCCGTGGCCGACCTCTTCGCCGCCGACTACGTGGGCGCGCTTGTCGGCGGGCTGGCCTTCCCCTTCCTCCTGCTGCCGATGCTGGGCCAGCTCACCGGCGCGCTCGTCACGGGTGCGGTGAACGCCGCCGCCGGAGGGGCGCTGGTCCTGTGGGTCTTCCGCCGCGACCTCACCCCCCGCTCCCGCCGCCTCCTCCTCCTGGCCAACCTCGCGGTCATCCTCGCCCTGGCCACCGCCGTGCTCCTGGTCGACGACTTCGAGCGGGCGGCGCGGCGGGCGGTCTACGGGGACCAGGTGCGGGTCGCCGTGCGGACCGGGGTGCAGGAGGTCGTCCTCACCGGCACCGACCGGGACTCCCTCGACCTCTATCTCGACGGCCGGCTGCGGGTCAGCGCCCGCGACGAGCACCGCTACCACGAGGCGCTGGTCCACCCCGCGATGAACGGGCCCCGCGCCCGCGTCCTCGTCCTGGGCGGCGGTGACGGGCTCGCCGCCCGCGAGGTCCTCCGGTACGCGGACGTCCGCTCGGTCACCGTCGTCGAGATCGACCCCGCCGTCACCCGGCTGGCCCGCACCGACCCCGCCCTCACCGGCCTCAACGACCACGTCTACCGCGACCCGCGGGTCACCGCCGTCGGCGCGGACGCCTTCACCTGGCTGCGCGCCGACCGCCACCGCTACGACGTGGTGATCTCCGACCTGCCGGACCCGGGCATCACGGCAAGCACGAAGCTGTACTCCGCCGAGTTCTACAGGCTGGTCGCCGAGGCCCTGGCCCCCCGTGGGCGCCTCGTGGTCCACGCGGGCCGGCCGGTGGCCCGGCCGCGTACCTTCTGGACGGTGGAGGCCTCGGTACGGGCCGGAGGCCTCGCCACCCGCCCGTACCGCGTCCCGGCCCGCCCCGCGGGCCGTCCTTCCGGCTCCACCGCGAGCCCCGACCGGCCCGGCTCCGGCGGGGGGCGGGCGCCGGAGGACTGGGGGTTCCTGCTCGCGGCGGCGTCCGGGCCGGTGGGGGAGCCGGGGCTCGGCGCCGGGGCGCCCGCGCTGCGCTCGCTGGGGGAGGCGGAGCTGCGGGAGGGGGCCCGGGCGGCGGACCGGCTGCGGCTGCCGGGGCAGGTGCCGTCCACGTTGGTCCACCCGCGCTACTGGGAGGACGCGTGAGGGCTGCGGCGGTGGGCAGCGGGGAGGCGGGGCCGTGGGCGGGGAAGTCCTGACGTGCGGGCCCGGGGCGATTAGGCTCGGTGGGTATGGAGCATCAGGTGTTCGTTCCGGTCCCGGTCCCGGCCCTGCGGCGCACGCTGGGCGACCCCGGCCGGGTCGCCCGCTGCCTACCGGGGATCCAGCAGGACGCCGACGGTGCGGCCTCGCCGCTGGCGGGCCGGCTGAAGTTCCGGGCCGGCGGCCACACCATCACGTACCGGGGCGAGCTGAAGCTCTCCGGCCCCGAGGCGGCCGAGGGCGCGGACGGCGACCGCTTCACGGTGGCCGGGGAGGGCGTGGAGGCCCGGGGCACCGGTTCGGTGAAGCTCGCCCTGACCGTCTCCCTCGCGGCGACGGACGGCGGCACGACCCTCACGTACGGCGGTACGGCGAGCGGTGACGGCCGACTGGCCGAGCTGGAGGAGGGTGCCGCCCTCGCCGCCGCCCAGCGGCTCCTGGACCGCTTCACCCAGCAGCTGGTCACGGAGACCCTGGCCGTACCGGAAGGGGAGGACGCGGCCCCCGGGGGTGTGGAGGACGTCTCGGCCGAGGGGCTCGACGGAGACGTCGAGTCCGCCGGAGCCGCCGGTCTTCCCGAGGCCGGCGGCCCTTCGGAGCGCGCCGACCGTGCCGTAGACGCAGACCTTGCCGCCGGAGCCGCCGTTCCTTCCGAAGCCGACGGCCGCCCCGAGGCCACCGATTCTCCCGGAGGCGCCGGTCCTTCCGAAGACGCTGGCCTCTCCGAGGCCGCCGAGGCCGCCGAACCCCCCTCCGTATTCGACTCGCCCGTCCCCCCGCCCGCCCTCGACCCCGTCGCGGGCGTCGAGTTCACCGTGCCCGACGGGCCGCCCGCCGAGGCCGCCCACGCCCGGCGCACCATGATCGGGCGTAGTGCGGAGGAGGTCGACCACGCGCCGCCGCGCGGCCGGTACGCCCCCGTGCCCTCGCCGGATGCCGGTGGGGCGGGCACCACCCTGCGCTGGGTCGCCCCGGCCGCCGCCCTCGCGCTGGCCTCCGCCGTGGTGCTGAGCAGGGCGCTGCGGCGCCGTAGGTGAGGCACCGCCGGGAGGCCGCCAGTAGGGTCGTCGGGTGAGCAGTAGCGAAGAGAACGTCAGGCTGAGTGCCGGAGACGCCGAGTTGACCGTCGACCCCGCCCACGGCTGCCGGATCAGCAGCCTGCTGATCGGCTCCACCGAGCTGCTGCGCCAGGGCGAGCGGTACGGCTGCTTCCCGATGGTGCCCTGGTGCGGGCGGGTCGGTCACGGGGAGTTCCGCAACGGCGACGTCTCCCACCAACTGCCCCTGAACTCCCCGCCGCACGCCATGCACGGCACCGGCGCGGACACCGCTTGGCGGACCGCCCACGTGGAGGGGGCGCAGGCGGCCTTCTACTACGACCTCGCCGAGCCCTGGCCCTACCCGGGCCGGGTGACCCAGACCTTCGAGCTGACCGAGGACACGCTGACCCTCGGCCTCGCCGTGGAGACGTACGGCACCTCCTTCCCCGCCCAGGCCGGTTGGCACCCCTGGTTCCACCGCAACCTCGGCCGCCAGGACGCCCGGCTCTCCTTCGACGCCGGCTGGCAGGAGGAGCGGGGGGACGACCACCTGCCCACCGGGCGGCGCATCGACCCCCTACCCGGCCCCTGGGACGACTGCTTCGGGATGCCCGACGGCGTGGACGTGAAGCTCACCTGGCCGGAGCAGCTGGAGCTGACGGTGAAGAGTCGCAGCGAGTGGGTCGTGATCTACGACGAGCAGGACGAGGCGATCTGCGTCGAGCCGCAGTCCGGGCCGCCGAACGGGCTGAACACCGCGCCCCGGCTGGTCACCCCGATCGACCCCCTGGAGATCACGACGACCTGGAGCTGGACGCGGCTCTGAGCCGCCGCTCCGAGGTGCGGCTCCGAGGCGGGACCGCACCGCTTACCCTCGTGACCATGACTGACGTACGCGCTGAGCTGCTCCAGCAGATCAAGGACAAGGCCGTGGTGCACGGCAAGGTGACCCTCTCCTCGGGTCTGGAAGCCGACTGGTACATCGACCTGCGCCGGATCACGCTGGACGGCAAGGCCGCACCGCTGGTCGGCCAGGCGATGCTGGACGCCACGGCCGAGCTGGACTACGACTGCGTGGGCGGGCTGACGCTCGGCGCCGACCCGGTCGCCACCTCGATGCTCCACGCCTCCGCCGCGCGCGGGCAGAGCCTGGACGCGTTCGTCGTCCGCAAGGCGCAGAAGGCGCACGGGATGCAGCGCCGGATCGAGGGCACGGATGTGAAGGGCCGCCGCTGCCTGGTCGTCGAGGACACCTCCACCACGGGCGGTTCGCCGCTGACCGCCGTCGAGGCCGTACGGGAGGCGGGCGGTGAGGTCGTCGCCGTCGCCGTGATCGTCGAGCGCGGTGCCGCTCCGGCCATCGCCGAGGCCGGTCTGCCCTACGTCCAGGTCTACTCGGTGGCCGACCTCGGCCTCGCCTGAGCCATGGCCCTCGGCCTCCCCTGAGCCGTGCCCGACCCCGGTCCGACCCGTATCGGACAAGGGCGGACGGTTTCACGTGAAACAGGGTCCGCCGGGTGGAGCCGGACGGAGAGTCTGGGAAGATGGGGGCGACGATGACGTCGCCCCCAGGTCAGGGACTCACAGCCTGCACATCCGCACATTCCAAGGAGCGGTCAGATGCCCATCGCAACCCCCGAGGCTTACGCCGAGATGCTCGACCGGGCAAAGGCGGGCAAGTTCGCCTACCCGGCCATCAACGTCACCTCGACGCAGACCCTGCACGCGGCCCTGCGCGGCTTCGCTGAGGCAGAGAGCGACGGCATCGTCCAGATCTCCACGGGCGGTGCGGAGTTCCTGGGCGGCCAGTACAACAAGGACATGGTCACGGGCGCGGTCGCCCTGGCCGAGTTCGCGCACATCGTCGCCGCCAAGTACGACGTCACCGTCGCGCTCCACACCGACCACTGCCCCAAGGACAAGCTGGACGGTTACGTACGTCCGCTGCTCGCCGTCTCCGCCGAGCGCGTCGCCAAGGGCCTGAACCCGCTGTTCCAGTCCCACATGTGGGATGGCTCGGCCGAAACCCTCGCCGACAACCTGGCCATCGGTCAGGAGCTGCTGGCCCAGGCCGCCGCCGCCAAGATCATCCTTGAGGTCGAGATCACCCCGACCGGCGGCGAGGAGGACGGCGTCACGCACGAGATCAACGACGAGCTGTACACCACCGTCGACGACGCGCTGCGCACCGCCGAGGCGCTCGGCCTGGGCGAGAAGGGCCGCTACCTGCTGGCCGCCTCCTTCGGCAACGTCCACGGCGTCTACAAGCCGGGCAACGTCGTGCTCCGCCCCGAGCTGCTGAAGGACCTCCAGGCGGGCGTCTCGGAGAAGTACGGCAAGCCGGCCGGCAGCCAGCCGTTCGACTTCGTCTTCCACGGCGGCTCCGGCTCCACCGCCGAGGAGATCGCCACCGCGCTGGACAACGGCGTCGTGAAGATGAACCTCGACACCGACACCCAGTACGCCTTCACCCGCCCGGTCGCGGACCACATGTTCCGCAACTACGACGGTGTCCTGAAGGTCGACGGCGAGGTCGGGAACAAGAAGACCTACGACCCCCGGACCTGGGGCAAGGCCGCCGAGGCGGGCATGGCCGTGCGCGTCACCGAGGCGTGCGCGAACCTGCGCTCCACCGGCACGAAGCTGAAGTAGCCGCACCGTCGGCACGGTGCGGACGCACGGCGGGGGGGGGGGGGGGGGGGGGGGGGGGGGGGGGGGGGGGGGGGGGGGGGGGGGGGGGGGGGGGGGGGGGGGGGAGGGGGGGGGGAGGGGGGGGGGGAGGGGGGAGGGGGAGGGGGAATTTAAAAA